>CALXKA010000004.1 GCA_944388765.1 uncultured Clostridia bacterium | reverse complement strand
GTAAGTTTTTCATTTTATAGTTAGTGTTTATTATGATCGCATAACTCATGATTAAATTCCTCCTTTAATTTGTTTTTTTGATGAAGTTTTAAGTTTTATAACATATTAGAACACTTTCTTGCGAAAGTGTTCTGTATGATAGGGCAAAGCCCTATGATCCTATTGGTAAGCTAGTTGTTTTAAAAATTAGCAAAAACTATTTAGGAAAAATGATGATTTTTATGAAATAATTAAAAATATTAGAAAATACTATGACTATTATTAAGTGTGAATAATAGATGTTCCCTTAATTGTTCTTAATTAACAATAGCGATTAAGGAAATGAAAATAAGTTTAGTAAATTTGTTTTATTTTACCCAAATTTATGTTATACTAAAAAAAATAAATTATCCAAGTAAAGGAAAGTGAGTTTTATGGAAAAATATCCACCATATACAATTACTAATAAGATGTTAAATTATGTATCAAATATAATGAAAAAAATTGGAGAAGCAAATTATTTTGAAAAATTAAATAGATTTCCTGAATTGAGAAGAAAAACGAGAATTAGATCTATTCATTCTTCACTTGCTATTGAAAATAATCAATTATCATTATTTCAAGTTGAAGATATAATTAATGGTAAAATGGTAATAGGAGAGCAGAAAGATATTCAAGAAGTAAAAAATGCATATAAAGCATATGAAGAATTAGATAATATTAATCCATATTCAATAGAGGAACTAAAAAAGATTCATGGTATAATGACATTTTTAGTACAAGAGGATAGTGGAAGATTTAGAAATCATGGAGAAGCTGTGTATGATGGAAATAAAATGATATTTATGGCACCACCAGAAAATATGGTTCCAAGTTTAATGGAACGATTATTTAATTGGATGAATGAAGCAAAAGAAAATGTAAATCCACTTATTATATCTTGTGTATTCCATTATGAATTTGTATTTATACATCCATTTACTGATGGTAATGGAAGAATGGCAAGATTATGGCAAACTGCAATTTTATCAAATTGGGAAAATGTATTTAAATACATTCCAATAGAAAGTATAATAAAAAAACACCAAGAAGAATATTATACTGTAATAGATAAATGTAATAAAGTAGGAAATTCAAATGAGTTTATAGAATTTATGTTAAAAGTTATAGAAGAAACAGTAGATGATATGATTAATTTGCAGGAAACTACACAAGAAACTACACAAGAAACTACACAAGAAAAAATCATAAAATTAATTAAAGAAAATCCTAACATTACACAAGCAGAGATGAGTACAATTCTTAATATAACTAGGGATGGAATATCATATAATATTAAGGTCTTAAAAGATGAAGGGAAAATAAGAAGAGTAGGTGCTACTAAAAAGGGATATTGGGAGATATTAAAATAAAAAATAGCCATTGAACACGCAAATATTTAAGAAAATACCTTTATTTCAGTAGTTACAAAGTTTAATTACCTGACATCTGCACCAAAAAGTTGAAATTTTAACCAATTTCAGCTTTTTTTATTTTATTCAAAAGTATTTGAAAGCGTTGATATTATTGGATTATAACACTTTTTTACTATTCAAACTATTTTTGAAAATATTTATTGTCATTTATCTTTTTTGTGTTTTTGCATGAAATATGCACGAGTGCCCTGCACGGAAAAATATTTCATGTAACACTTTTATACCAATAAATACGCCAGTTTAAAAAAGTGATTTCTTACACGGATAATGTAAATAATAAAAATCATATAAGTATTATTTATAATTTTTCAATATTATTAGGTTTTATTTTGCATGGAATTTAATAAAAATAAATAATTCCCTTAAAACTAGGAAAAATAAATAAAGAATGATAGCTAGTAAAATAAAAGAAGGGAATATAATGAAAAAGAAATTAGGAAAAAAAGGAAAGTATATAATTCCAATAAGTATAATTGCTATGATAGTCATTTCAATGATAATAATATCAATAACATATTTAAAATATATTCAAGAACTAATAGACAGTAATACATTAAATAATTTATCAGAACTAACAAAACAAGATGCAGCAAAGATCGAAAATCAAATATCTCAGCATAAAAAGATATTAGAAAATATTGTTAGTAAAATAGAAAAGATGAGTAATATAACAGAAAAAGAAATATTTGATATATATGAAAATAGCATAGCAAATGAAGAATTTTCAAGATTAGCAATTATGTATGAAGATGGAAAAACATTAACAAGTGATGGAGAGACAGTGGATTTATCGGATGAAAAAGAAGAGTTTTTTTCAAGTTATGATGTACAAATATCAAAGAGCAGAAAAAGTAAAGTGGATAGAGAAGAAATAAATATTTATTCAAAAAAAGTTAATGTTGAAGGAAACAAAATAGTAGTATTATTAGTTTTAGAAACAGATAAATATGAAAACATATTTGCAGAATCAATATATAATGGGCGAGGATATGAATATATAATAAATAGTAATGGAGAAATAATGGCAAATTCAAACAAGAAAAATAATGGATATAGTCTTTTTAATATATTAGAAATACTTGAAAATAGTGAAAATAAGAAAAAGCTGGAAGAAATGAAAATAAATATAAAAGAATATGAAGATGGAAATGTAAAGTATGAAGTTTTAGGAAAATATTATTATACTTCATATAAATATTTAAATATAAATGATTGGTATTTGGTAATAATAACTCCTGGCAGTCTGATAGCGCAAGAGTATAATAAAACTTTAAAAGTAACATTTGGAGTATCAATAGTAATTAATTTAGTAGCATTAGTAATGGCAATATATATCGTAATTTCTAATAAAAATAAAAAACGAAAATTATATCAATTAGCCTATATAGATCAATTAACAAATTTAGGGAATAATAATTATTTTATAGGAAAAGGTATGGAAAAGTTACAAGAAAAAGATTTTAAAGGATATCTAATAATAATAGATATAGATAAATTTAAAACATTTAATAAAAAATATGGTAGAATTAAAGGAGACTTTTTATTACAAGAATTTGGAAATAAACTAAAAACTATTTTTGGAGAAAATCAATTAATATCAAGACTTACTAATGATGTTTTTGCGGTATTATATAAAATAGATTATGGAAATGATAAAAATTTGTTAGAAAAGATTGAAAATATTAATGATGACTTATCAAATATAAAAATTGGTGAAAATAAGTATAAAATATTAGTTTCAATAGGAGTTTGTGAAATTCATAGAGAAGAAAAAGAAATGTTTGAAATATTAGATAAGGCACTAATGGCACATAATATGGCAAAAGGAAATTATAACAAAAAGTATTATATATTTGATGAAAAACTAGAAAAACAAATAATAAAAGAACATGATATAGAAGTAAATATGCAAGAAGGAATAGAAAATAAAGAGTTTAAAGTATTTTATCAACCTAAAATAAATGCTAAGACAGGAAAAGTAGAAGAGGCAGAAGCACTTGTTCGATGGGAGAAAAATGGAAAATTAATACCACCTGGTGACTTTATACCAGTATTTGAAAAAAATAAATTTATAATTCAGTTAGATAAATATATTTATGAGATAGTGTGCAGAGATTTAAAAGAATGGAAAAAAATATATGATAAAGAGATAAAAATTTCAGTAAACATTTCAAGACAGCATTTAGTTCAAGAAGAATTTATTGAAGAATATTACAAAATAGCAAAAAAGTATGATATAGAACCAAAAGAAATAGAATTAGAAATAACAGAAACGACAGAAATAGATATAGAGATTGATAAACAGTTGGGGATAACAGAAATATTAAAAAAAATAAAAGAAAAAGGATTCAAAATTTCAATAGATGATTTTGGTACAGGGTATTCTTCTTTAAATATGTTACAAGATATGCCAATAGATGTTATAAAAATTGACAAATCATTTATAAATCAAGAAAAAATGTTAGAAATAATAATGATGATGGCAAAGAAATTGAACTTAAAGACAGTCGCAGAAGGAGTTGAAACGGAGAAACAAGTAGAAATATTAAAAGATTTAGAAGTGAATTTATTACAAGGATATTATTTTTCAAAACCATTAAAAAAAATAGAATTTGAAAAATATTGGCAAAACAATTGACACAAATGCATCTTTATGATAAAATATTTAACTGTAATCCGCTTAGTCAAGGTTTAAAAAGATTAATTAAGTTTAATTACCTTTAAAAAAGGATTAGCGAGTATACAAATAAGGGAGGTGCATTTTAAATGTACGCAATTATCGAAAGCTGTGGAAAACAATACAAAGTAACAGAAGGAGATGTCGTATTTTTTGAAAAATTAGATGCAGAGGAAGGTAAAAAAGTTACATTTGATAACGTTATCTTAGTATCTAATGAAGGGAAAATACAAATAGGAAATCCTTATGTTAAAGGAGTAAAAGTAGAGGGAAAAGTAATTTCACATGGTAAAGGTAAAAAGATTATTGTTTTCAAAATGAAACCTAAAAAGAATTATAGAAGAAAACAAGGTCATAGACAACCATATACAAAAGTAGAAATTACATCAATAAAAACAGCTACTAAAAAAACAACAACAAAAACAGCAAAATCAGATGAAAAAGCAGAAGTAAAAGAAAAAGTAGAAGCTTAATTAGAAAAGAATATTAGTGAAAATACTAATTATATATGAGATAAAAAATCTAACAAACCGAAGGGAGTGAGAATAAATGGCTCATAAAAAAGGTCAAGGTAGTAGCCACAACGGTAGAGAGAGCGAATCAAAAAGACTAGGAGTAAAAAGAGCAGATGGTCAATTTGTTTTAGCAGGAAATATCTTAGTAAGACAAAGAGGAACAAAAGTACATCCAGGAAACAATGTTGGTAAAGGTAGTGATGATACACTTTATGCATTAGTTGATGGAAATGTTAAATTTGAAAGAAAAGGTAAAGATAAAAAACAAGTAAGTGTTTATCCAGTAGAAGGATAATTGTATTGTTATGAAAAAACGTAGAAAATTAAATATTTCTACGTTTTTTTGGATAAAAATAAATTAAAGTATTTCTTTTTTTTATATAATATGATAAAATGAAGTCAGTAAGCCTGAATTGCTTGATAGAGAATATATTAAGGAGAGTATAAAGATGAAAGAAAAAATACTATTATTTATACCAATGTATAATTGTGAAAAACAAATAACAAGAGTTTTAAAACAACTAAATGAAGAAGTACAAGAATATATTAATGAAATTATAGTGGTAAACAATATAAGTACAGATAGTGGAGAAGAAAAGGTTAAGGAATATATAAAGGATAATGAATTTAAATGTAAAATAACATTGATGAGAAATTGTGAGAATTATGGTTTAGGCGGATCTCATAAAGTTGCATTTAAGTATGCAAAAGAAAACGGATTTGATTATGTGATAGTAATGCATGGAGATGATCAAAGTCAAATATCAGATTTAATGCAAATATTAAAAGATGGAACATATAGAAAATATGACAGTATGTTAGGAGCAAGATTTATGAAAAATTCTAAGCTTGAAGGTTACTCAAAATTTAGAACTTTTGGAAATAGAGTTTATAATTTACTATTTTCTATATCTGTTAGGAAAAGGATATATGATTTAGGATCAGGTTTAAATATGTATAAAGTAGAATCATTAGATAATGAATACTACAAAAAATTTCCAGATAATTTAGTATTTAATTATTGTATGATTTTTGCAATTGATTATTATAAGCAAAATGTTTGTTTTTTCCCTATAACTTGGAAAGAGGAAGATCAAGTATCAAATGTAAAAATGTTTAAGCAAGCAACAAAAGTATTAAAATTACTTGCAAGTTATACATTTGCACATAAAAAATTCATGAGTAAAGACCATAGAGAAAAACGAATAGAAAATTATGAATCAGATATAATATGCAGTAATAAATAGAAAAGGATGTAAAATGAAATATTTAAAGAAAATTATGGAAATAATAGCAATATGTATGATAGCTTATATATTAATATTTAACGGGATTACAGGAAATATTCAAATAAATAGTGAGGACATTATAGTAATTGCTATAATTATAGTTGTATTTTTAGCAATACATTTATTGAGAATGTTTAGATTATATATATTGCTAGTCGAAGAAAAAATGCCAATAAAAGAATTTATAAAATTATATATGAAAACTACTATTGTAAATACAGTAATACCTTTTAAATTAGGCGAATTTTATAAAATGATATGTTATGGTAAGAAGTTAAAGAGTTATTCTGCTGGAATATCATTAGTTTGGATAGATAGATTTTTTGATTCAGTAATATTAATTATATTGGTAATAGTAGCTTCTGCGTTTAAAATGATATCACCAATATATGTAATATTAAGTTTATTTATACTGTTTTCAATTCTAATTTATTTAACATTTGAAAATACTTATAAATATTTTAATTTATTAGTACTAGAAAAAGGAAAAAGCAAAAGATCAAAAATTTATTTAGAGATAATTGATGAAACGAAAAAAATATATAAAAAAGCTAAGAACATGATTAAATATAGAAGTGTACCTGTAATATTTTTATCTGCACTAATATGGGTATTTGAATATTTGATAGCATATTTAACAATAGAACAGTTATTTAATATGGATTTTAGTTTAAGTATATTTACGAATTATATAAATGATGTATTTATTATATTTAATACAAAATATGTAAATATAGCAGAATTTAATATAGGTATAATGTTAATCGTATTTGCAGTTATTTATATAGTAATAAGATGCAGAGAAAGGAAAAACAAAAATGAACAGTAAATTAGTTTTTATATATGACAATAGAAATGAAATCAATTCTTCTATTAGTAAAATTGTAGGTTTAAGTAGTTATGGAGATATAATATATAAAAGAAAACGTTTAAAAAACATAGTACAAAATATTTTACTAGATTTAGGAATAGAAGTAGAGTTTATTCAAATTACAACAGATAGGGATGTAAGAAAATTAATAAATATATTAGAATATGATGATCAAAATAAGATATATGTAAATTATTTCTCATCAACAGTTATAACAAATAAAGAAAATTTTAAACTTTTACTAGAAAAATGTGAATATATAAATGAAATGATGGTAGTGAATAAAGAAAGTCCTACTATGATAGTATTTAACAAATTTGAAGAATATAAAAGCTTTTTATTAAATGAAACATTAGTTGAACCTAGAAATATTGTTAATAAATATGAAGATATAAAAGAAATTGGAATTGATAGATGTTTAATAAATATATCAACATATACTGATTTTTTGAAATTCTTTTCAGGGGGATTTGAAGCAAGATATTTTAATTCGATTAAAAGTGATGAATATATTGTGACTAAAAGTTCTACGAATAAAAAGAAAATGAAAGCAGAGCATGATTACTATTATTTATTGCCAGAAAATATGAAGAGTTGGTTTGTTGTACCATATAATTATGTGGAAGAAGAAAATGTAGCTAAATATAGTATGGAAAGAATAAAAGCACCAGATGTAGCACTTCAATGGGTTCATGAGGCAATTTCCGTAGATGATTTTAAAAAATTAATTGATAAAATAATGTTTTTCATTGTTCAAAGAGCTAAAAGACCAATAGATAAAGAAAAATATTTTGAAAATATGAATAAACTATATGTTAAAAAAGTAAAAGAAAGATTGGAAGATTTAAAGAAATTTGAAGAATATAAGAGTATAGAACAAATTATAAAAAACACAAAATATAATTCCTTAGATAAAATAATAGATGAATATTTAGAAATATATAATGAAGAAATAAAAAAGAATAAATTTAAATATGTAGAAACAATAGGACATGGAGATTTATGTTTTTCAAATATGATTTATTATAAAGATATAGAATTATTAAAATTTATTGATGTTAAGGGAGCGACAAAGGAAGAAGAACTATGGATGGATCCATATTATGATTTAGCTAAACTTTCACATTCGATTTGTGGAAATTATGATTTCTTTAATTATGATATGGCAGATATAGTTATAAATAATGACATGTGTTTAGAGCTGAAACTTGAAAAAAGAGATACTACTAAATTTATAGAAATATTTAAGCAAAAAGTAGAAGAAAATGGATATAGTTATAGATTAATCAGAATTTTTGAATTATCATTATTTTTATCAATGTTACCTTTACATATTGATAATCAGAAAAAAGTATTGGGATTTATACTAAATTCAATTAAAATATTGGAGGAACTAAAAAATGGTAAATAAATACGGAACCTATATATTCGATTTAGATGGGACTATATGCCCAATTAAGAAAAAAGAAGAAAAATATGAAGATTTAAAACCTTTCCCAGAGATAGTAGATAAAATGAAAAAATTAAAAGAGCAAGGATTTAATATACTTATATTTACATCTAGGAATATGAAAACATATGATGGAAATCTTGGATTAATAAATGCAAATACTGCAAAAATAATAATTAATTGGCTTGATAAATGGCAAATTCCATATGATGAAATTATATATGGAAAACCATGGCCAGGAGAAAATGGATTTTATATAGATGATAGATCTATAAGACCAAGAGAATTATTAGAAAATAGTGTGGAAGAACTAAATAAAATATGTGAAAAAGATAGGTTAAAGGGGGATTAAAATGTTTTGTAATATTATAACAATGGCAGGATTAGGAAGTAGATTTAGAAAAGCTGGATACAATGTTCCTAAATTTATGATAGAAGCAAAAGGAAAAACTTTATTTGAATGGTCTATGCAAAGTTTAGAGGATTTTAAAGAAGATTCTAAATTTATATTTATAGTAAGAAAAGAAGACAATATAGATAATTTTATAGAAAAACAATGCAAAAAAATTAATATAGATAATTATGAAATTATTAATTTGGATAAACTAACATCAGGACAAGCTGAAACAGCTAAAATAGCTGTTGATAGATGTAATGATAATGATGAAATAATGATATATAATATAGACACTAATATAAATTCAAAGTTTTTTAAAAAATCAGATATTAAAGGTGATGGTTGTATACCTTGTTTTAATGCACCACGGAGATCATTGGAGTTTTGTGAAATTAAATGATGAAGGAAATGCAGTTGAGGTAAAAGAAAAAGTTAAAATATCAGATAATGCAAGTGTTGGAGCATATTACTTTAAATCAGCAAAAGAATATAAAAGAATATATGATACTTATTATAAAGATGATGCGAATCTTGAAAAAGGAGAAAAATATATAGCTCCTATGTATAATCAATTAATTAAAGAAAATAAAAGCGTAAAAATAATAGATATTCCATATAATGAAGTGAATTGTTTAGGAACACCAGAGGAATTACAGACATTTATAAATAAAGTATAATAAAATTATACTACCAATAATACTAAGGAGAGAAAATATCATGAGAGAATTATTAAAAGATAAAAAACAAGGGATTTATACTTGTATATTAACGATAATATTATTGGTTTATTCTATGGGTATATGTAAAAATATAGTATTTAATACAGAGGCAAAAAATATAAATTTTTATCATTTTATATTAATTTCTTTTGCCTTTATAATTTTTATAATAAGTTTTTATCTAGTAAGATTTGTGAGAAAATTAATAACAGGAGATGCATTTTGCAAAAAGTTTTTAAAACATTTTTTGATTTACTTAGGATTAATGGCAATTTTTTTGCTTCTAATATGGCCTGGTTATTGGGTTTGGGATGAGATGTTTGTAATATATGAGATACAAGCAAGTTCAGTATTTACATGGCAATCTATTATAACTCAATTAGTTTTTGCTTATTCATTATTATTAATACCATCTCCTGTTGGAATTACAATAATTCAAGTAATTATAATTAGCCTAATTGTTGCTTTTCTTAATACTAAGGTAGAATTGAAATTTGGAAAAAAATTATTTAATGTAATTATTTATGTAGTATTTTTATTGCCAGCAATATTAATTAATAATTTATATGTGTTAAGATTACAATTATATACATATTTTCTATTACTATTATCTGTTACATTAATATTTGACTATTTAGAAAAGAAGCAAATAGGAAAGGAAAAGCTACTATTATTATATTTATTAAGTGCAATTCTTATATTATGGAGAAGTGAAGGACTTATATTTATATTTGCAATTCCAGTCCTGATGGCAATTACATATAAAAATTTAAGAAAAGTATATGTAATTGGACTAATGATTATTATTAATATTTGTACATATATAGGATATAGTAAAATAGTTCCATCAAATGATAAATATGGAATGGTTATTTTTATAAACCCATTATCAATAATGTTACAAGAAGATTTACAAGGAGAAAACATACAAGAAGACTTAGAAAAAATAGATAAAGTATTTAATTTAGAATTAATTAAGGAAAATCCAAATTACAATGATATAGAGAGCTATTGGAAATATAATGATACTTTGTTTCAAGAAGATTATCAAGAATATAAAGGAGAATTTTATAAAGCATATGCTGATATTATAATAAATAATCCAATAAGTTTTATAAATGCAAGATTAAAAACATTTTTAGCTACAAATGGAATGGATTCTGAATATCGAGAAATAGGAAATTTTACAGATTATTATAGTAGAGAAAATCCTACAAATGCTTCAATAGAACTATTTTTAAGTAAATTTGAAATAATGAACCCAATTAATAAAGAGGTAAAAAACGAGGCTGAAATGTTTTTACTTGGATCTGGTAAATATGCAAATACAGTAATAAGACCAATTTTTTGGAATGTAGTACCAGTAATGATAGGAATAGTATTAATAATGATAATAAGTTTAATAAAGAAGAAATATATTTTTACTTTATTATCATTAACATTATTAGCTAAAAGTGCAGTAGTATTTTTAACAGCACCGGCCAGCTATTTTATGTATTATTTACCAGAATATATATGTGGTATAATTTTAATATTATTGTATGTATTTATTAATATTAGAAAGGAGAATTAAATATGGCAAAGATTTTAGAAGATATTTCTAGAACATTTAACGAATTTTTATTATTGCCAAATCTAACAGATGAAAGGTGCATACCTAATAATGTATCTTTAAGAACACCATTAGTAAAATTTAGAAAAGGGGAGGAGGCAAAATATTACGCAAATATTCCTATGGTATCTGCAATAATGCAATCAGTTTCAGGAGAAGAAATGGGAATTGCACTTGCGCGTGAAGGTGGAGTTGCATTTATTTATGGTTCTCAATCAATTGAATCACAAGCTGAAATGGTAAGACATGTAAAAAAACATAAAGCAGGATTTATTATAAGTGATTCAAATGTAAAATCAGGAACACCTTTAAAAGATGTTATTGAATTAGTAAAACAAACTGGACATTCAACTGTAATGATAACAGAGGATGGAACAGCAAGTGGAAAATTTATAGGATTAGTTACAGATAAAGATTATAGACTTTCAAGAGACGATATGAATGCACCAATAGATAATTTTATGACTTCAAAAGAAAAGACAGTATGGGCATATGAAGGAATTAGTTTGGCAGAAGCAAATGATGTTATCTGGGAAAATAAAATAGCATGTCTTCCAATTCTAGATAAAGATGAAAATTTAAAATATTTAGTATTTAGAAAAGATTATGAAGAAAGAAAAAATAATCCAAATTCTTTATTAGATGAAAATAAGAGATATATAGTAGGAGCAGGTATTAATACAAGAGACCATGAAGAAAGAATACCAGCACTAGTAGATGCAGGAGTAGATTTGCTTTGTATGGATTCATCTGATGGATATTCAATTTGGCAAAAAAGAACAATTGATTTTGTAAGAGAAAGATATGGAGATAGTGTAAAGATTGGTGCAGGAAATGTAGTTGATAAAGAAGGATTTAGATATCTTGCAGAAGCAGGAGCAGACTTTATTAAAGTTGGTGTTGGAGGGGGCTCTATTTGTATAACTCGTGAGACAAAAGGAATAGGACGTGGACAAGCATCAAGTTTAATAGACGTCGTAGAAGCAAGAGATGAGTATTATAGAGAAACAGGAGTATATATTCCAGTATGTTCTGATGGTGGAATAGTACATGATCATCATATTACAATAGCACTTGCATTAGGTGCAGATTTTGTAATGATGGGAAGATATTTTGCAAGATTTGATGAAAGCCCAACAAGAGTTGTAAAAAGAGGAAATGGATATGTAAAGGAATATTGGGGAGAAGGTTCAAACCGTGCAAGAAATTGGCAAAGATATGATATGGGAGGAGATAAAAAACTTTCTTTTGAAGAAGGAGTTGACTCATACATACCATATGCTGGAAGATTAAAAGATAATTTAGCAGTAACAGTTGCAAAAATAAAATCAACAATGTGTAACTGTGGAAGTATTACAATTCCAGAATTCCATGAAAAAGCAAGATTAACTCTTGTATCACAAGTAAGTATAACAGAAGGAAGTGCACATGATGTTATATTAAAAGAAATAGATAATCAATATAAATAGGGGATGATGTATAGTGAAAAAATGCTTAAAACTTATTTCATTAATGATTATAGTATTTGTCTTATTATTTACTACTTCAAATATTAGTTTTGCAATAACTCAAAATGTAATACAAGAAAAAAGAGAAGAAACTAATGAAACAAATATAGATAAGAATAATGTTGAACAAGAAAAGGCCAATAATATTGTTAGTAAAGAAGAAACAAAAAATAATGAAGAGAAAAATAATAATGAAGAGAAAAATAATAATGAACAAAATGTGTTAGAAAAAGAAGAACAAAAAACAGAAAATATAGAACAAGAGGTAATTAAGAATCAAGAACAACAAATAAGTATACAATCAAATTCTTTATCAAGAAATGGTACATATGTAGGAGATGCAACACATCAAATATTAGAAATTCATCTAAGTAAAAATAATAATGGAAGCGGATATATTTGGGGCAAATTTATATATGTAGAATGGGTAAATGGTGTATCAACTGTTCCAAGTAAAAATCCAACAGTAACATTGAAGGCTGATGAGAATACTAAAAATTATGAATGTTTTGTTTCACAAGAATGGGGAAACACATATTATTTTGATATATTTATAGATGAATTTGATTCTAACATGACATATAATTTTGAAGTAGCATCAGGAGATAGAAATAATGTATCAGAAAATAAAGTGTCTAACTTAAAAATAAATAATCAAATATTAGGTGAAGATAAAGATTATAATATTTTAATACAAAATAATCAATTAGTATTTAATAAAATAACATATGTAGGAGATGTAACACATCAAATATTAGAGATCCATCACAGTAAGAACGGTAATGGAAGTGGATATATTTGGGGTAGATTTATATATGTGGAATGGGTAAATGGTGTATCAACAGTACCTCGTAAGAATCCAACAGTTACATTAAAAAGTGATGAAAATACTAAAAAATATAGTTGCTATGTAAAACAAGAATGGGGAAATACTTATTATTTTGATATATTTATAGATAATTTAGAGTATGATAAAACATATAATTTTGAAGTGACATCAGGAGACAGCAGAAATATTTCAGAAAATCAAGTATCAAATCTAAAAATAGGTAATCAAAAATTAGGTGAAGATAAAGATTATAGTGTTTTAATACAAAATAATAAATTAGCATTTCAAAAAATAACATATGTAGGAAATGCTTTGAGTGAACTTGCAAGCTTTGGAATTACAAACACTCAAAAAGGTAATTCATATATATATGGAAATTTAATATATGTAGAATGGGTAAATGGAATATCAACAGTTCCAGAAAAAAATCCAATAGTTACATTGGAAACAGAAGATGGTAAAATTGTATCAACTTTATATGTGAATCAAATAAGTGGAAATACATATTATTTTGATGGATATATTGATGAAATAGATACAGGTAAAAATTATTATATTAAAACAGAATCAGGAGATAGTAAAAATATATCACCTAATAAAAAAGCAACATTAAATCTTTTAAATAAAGTAGGAAAATATAGTGACTATGCATATGATATTTATTTAAATTCAAATAATACCATAACTATAAACAAAAATGTATATTATGGTGATGCAACAAATGAAATAATACAATTTAACTTAACAAATACAGTAAGAGGATATAGTTATATTAGTGGACAGGTTATATATATAGAATGGGTAAATGGAGTATCAACTGTACCTGAATTTATGCCAAGAATGCTAATAAAATCAACTGATGGTACATATGAAAAAGAAATATTTGTAAGTCAAGTATTTGGAAATACATACTATTTTGATGGATATATAGAGGGAATAGATACTGATAAACAATATTATTTAGAAATGCAATCAGGAGATTTTAGAAATGAATCAGAAAATAGAAATACAAAAGTGAATTTTTCTAGCAAAAAAGGTCAATACAAAAACTTTAAATATACTGTAACAATAGATAATAATAACATAATTTCACTTGAAGCTGAAACTTATTTAGGTAGTATAGCTACACAACTAAGTGATATATATTTAACTGATTCAGGAAATGGTGGAGCATATCTTGCTGGGACAGTTATATATGTAGAATGGGTAAATGGAGTATCAACAGTACCTGCATTTAACCCAATAATTAGACTAAAATCAACAGATGGTACATATATAAGAGAAATGTATGTTGGCCAAAGTTGGGGAAATACATATTATTTTGATATAAATATAGATAATATTAATGTAAATAAAGAATACTATATAGAAGTTGAAACAGGAGATTTGAGAAATATAGTAGAAGCAAAGACGCATAGAGTTGCTACTTGGGATAAAGATTTAGGAGTAACGGTAGGATATAAAGGATATACACAAAATAATGTTATAAAATTCCAAAAAATAAATTATAGTACAGGAACATATGGAGTAAGTGGATTAAAATCAATAGGAGATGGAAGAGGTCAAGATCTAAGGTATTATAAAATAGGAAAAGGACCAAATGTAATGTTTGCAGTATTCTCAGTACATGGGTTTGAAGATCAATGGAATTATGATGGACAGGAACTAACATATATAGCAGAACAGTTTAAAAATAGACTGATTCAAATGCAAGATATGAATATAGAAAACAAATGGACAATATATATAATGCCTTCTGTAAATCCTGATGGAGCAAATTATGGTTGGTCAAATAATGGACCAGGGAGATTAACACTTCATAGCAATGCACCAGGAAATGGAGGAATAGATTTAAATAGATGTTGGCATATAAGTGGAACAAGTTATCAAACATATAGTGGAAGAAACTATAATGGAACAGCAGGATTTCAAGCAAATGAAGCAGCAAGTCTAAGAGATTTTATGTTATCACATCAATCATCAAGTGGAAGAAATATAGTAATTGATTTACATGGTTGGTTAAATGAGACAATAGGGGATTCTGGATTAGGCTCATATTATAGAAGTCAATTTGGAATGAGTCATCATATTGAATCATATGGTACAGGATATTTAGTTAATTGGGCAAGAAGTACTCTTAGAAGTTGTAGATCTACATTAGTGGAAATGCCAGCAACAGTATGGAACCATTCAGATGTAGTAAATCAAAACTTTGCTGGTAAATATATTGAGGCTACATTAAATGTATTAAGATATGAATAAGTAAAAAGGGAATGGTTATATGAAAGTAAATAAAAAAATTGTAATACCAGTTATTATATTATTAGTAATAGTAGCAATAGTAGTAATTTTTTATATGAGAACAAGAGATAATAGTGATAAACAAATAGTAACTGATAATCAAACAGAGACTCAAAATAATGAAACAAAGCAAGAGGAAAATTTAAGTGAACAAAACGAAGTAGAAAATTCTAATTCAGAAGAAGAAAATGAAAGAATAAATAAAGTAAAAGAGCAATATGGTTTTACAGGCGATAACAGCTTATATACTGAAAGTAATAATGAACTATCAATAAAACCATCTATTGCATATAGAACTGCATTAATAGGTAGCTTAGAACAAAGAAAACCAACTTATGAAGAAATAAATAGTATAAATGTAAATGGCGAACCACAAAATGCAGGAATATGGATAAGTCCACAAAGCAGACAGATATTTTTAAATTGCATTAATAGTGTTGAAAATTCATTTGAAATTGATGAAAATGGTTATTTAAAAATAAAATCTGGATTTAATAGTAAGTATAGTCAAAAAATTAATCAAATAGAACAAGAAAATTCATTAGTAATTGTGGATATGACAGGTATTGATTATATCGTAGATGTAGTTACAGGAAATATCTTTAAAAATGAGTTTGAAGCAATGGACCCATATATGATTTATGAATATTTTGATTATGAAGAAGCAAATAAATCTATAATAATCTTAAATAGTAACCAAATGAAAAGATTAAGCAATCAAGAAATAATAGATACAATGATGGATGTAATCTAAGTAAAAAGGAAGGAATCGATTATGGTAAATCGACTCCTTCTTTTTCTTTTAACCATTTCATTTCTTCTTCAATCTTTTCAATTTCTTTTTCCACAGCAAAAGAATGATTACATTTCTGTAAATCAATATTAGTAACATCAAGATAAATATAGATATCTTCTAATAATGCATGTGGATTTCTATAATAATGTGAGCGAAACTTAAAAGAAGAAAAATATTTTAAAATGATTTTTCTAGTTTCTTTACAATAAGTTTTTTTGATAAATTTACGAAATTGATTAGATTTTTTAGAAACTAAACAACGTTTCCGAAAATGGCTGAAATGAAATGTGAATAAAATTTTACTAGTTTCGAAAAAATTTCTCATACTAATACTCCTCCTCTTAAAACCAATTGGTTCTTAAAAATAAATACAATAAACTGCATATATAGTATAACATGGATATTAATTTGACACAATAAAAACAATGTGAATTTTTTGTGAAAGCTTGATAATATATAAAATAAATGATAAAATCAATCAAGAAAGCAAAAGGGGTAAATATATTACAAGAAAGGATGTTATAAAAATGGCAAAAATAATCAGTTTTGATATATGGGATACAATTATAAAAAGAAATTGTCATCCAGAAGAAATAAAACTTGCAACAGCAAGATATATTATTTTAAAATATGAAAATAAATTAAAAGACAAATATCAAAGTATTTATGAAATATTGAAAAAAAGAGATGAAATTGAAGCAGAAGAATGTAAGAAAAACAAAGAAAATGGACATGATGATGAATGTAAAATAGAAGAAGTATTTAAAATCTTACAAAAAGAAATATTTAAAGAAGAAATGTCTGACATTTCAGCAGAATTATTAAAAGAAGAAATAGAAGAAGAAAAAAGAGCAATATATATTAATCCAGAGATATTGCCGATATTTGAAAAGTATAAAAATTTAAAAATGTATTGTATATCTGATTTTTATATGGGAGCAGATAGTTTAAAAGAGTTATTAGATTATTTAAATTTGCCAATAAAAATAGAAAAAATATATAGTTCAGCAGATTATCTTTTAAATAAAAGATCAGGAAACTTATATAAAAAAGCTGAAGAAGAATTAAAAATAAAACCAGAAGATCATATTCATGTAGGAGATAATCAATATTCAGATATAGAAATGGCAAATAGTTTAGGAATTGAAACAATTAAAACAACAAAGACAGAATTTGATTTTGTTCCTGAAAAAGGAAGAAGATTTAACTTTGATTTATCATGTGTAAAAAAAGAGGAAAAAACAAAAAAAGATAAATTATTTAATAACGGAGTTGATTTGGCCCCAATACTATATTTCTTTGGATATAGTATTGTTGAATATGCAATAAAAAATAATATTAAAAAAGTATATTATGCAACAAGAGAGGGAGAAACTTTTATAAAGATACATGAATTAATAAAACAAAATAATCCATTTGGAGTAGAACTTCCAGATTGTGATATCATTGAAGTTAGTAGAATGGGGACATTTTCGGCCTCATTAAAAGAATTTTCAATTACAGAATTATTGCGTTTATGGTCACAATATAGAACTCAAAGTATGAAAGCTTTATTTAAAACACTTGCAATAGATATTGAACCATATAAACCATTTTTAGGAAAATACGATTTAATACCAGAAGAAAATATAATAGATCCTTGGTTTGATTTAAGAGTTCAAAATTTGTGTGCAGATAAAGAATTTACAGATAAAATTCAAGTAGAACTTGATAGAAAAAGAAGTGAGTTATTAGAATATTTTGAAATCAAAAAACAAATTACAAATAATGAAGAACCAATGTTTATGGTAGATATTGGATGGAGAGGAACTATTCAAGATAATTTAGCACATATATTTACAAATAAACAAATTGGTGGATATTATCTAACATTATATGATTACTATAACTTACAACCAGAAAATACATTCAAAATAAGCTATATAGATGATAAAAGTATAAGAGATAATGAAGTTGCAAGTATGATAACACTACTTGAATGGATATATAATCCAGGAACAGGAAGTGTAATAGAATACAAGCAAGGAGAAGCAATTAGAAAGGCGAAAACAGAAGAAACAGACATTGTAAAAGAATATATAAAACCAATGCAAGAAGGAATGTTTGAAGCAGCAAAAGTAATTAATGAATATATGAAATGTCATCCATATGAAGCTTATGAGACAAAACAATATGTATATGAATTAATTAGAAAAATAAAAACAAATCCAAGTAAAGAATTAATAGAAGCATATTATAGCATGGTATTTAATGATACATTTGGAACAGCAGAGTATGTTGAAAAGGATGATAAATTGACAACAATGCAAAAACTAAATATATTTAAATGTAGAGATATGCTAAGGAAAGAAACATGGAAAGAAGCATTTATAATTCATAATGATATTGAATACATGAATGCACTAACAGGTGCTAAATCACTTGCAAGAAAAATGTTTGGCAAGCAATAGGTTTATAGATAATTCCTAAAAAATCTAAATATGAAACAAGGAATATAAAGACATGGAAAATTATGTTTTATTATATGGAGATAAAAAGCCAGAAGATAATGTGTGTATAGTGAACATGTTTAAGAATAATCAGCAAATAAACTTAGGTTGGACAGATTTTGACTACAATAAAAATATGAAAACAATTGAAGAATTAATAAATAATGGTATAAAACAAATTATATTTTCTGGATTAGAAATTGGATGGGACAAGTTAATAAAAGATGTAAAAGAAAAATATAAAGATATAAAAATAAAGGTGATTTGTAATACATTAGATAGTTTATTGTATTATGATTATGAAAGACAAAACTTTTTAAATTTATTAGAATTGTCAAAACAAAATATAGTAGAAGATATAGCATTTTTAAGAAAAGGACAATATGAAGTATATAAAAGTTTAGGATATAAATGTTCATTTCTAAGAGAAAACTATATATTAGATGAAGACAAAAAAATACAAATAAAACAAAAAGATGATGTAATAGATATAGGAATATATCCACTAAACTATACATGGGATAAAAATATATTTAACCAACTTTGTATACCAAAATATATAGAAAATTCAAATCTTAATTATAATGAAATAGATGAGAGAATGAAAGATTTTGTTACTACAATGAGTATAAATTCTACATCTGATAAGATAGAAAAAATAGACGAAAAAAACATACAAGAAAAAGTAGTAAAAAATGATATAACTATTGCAACAGCTTTTACAGAATATTTTCATACTATATTTTGGATTAGTATGGAGCAAGGAGTTCCTTGTATTATAGGGAACACAATAGATTTTTTCGAAAATGAAGATAGAGAATTAAGAAATTATCTTGTAACAGAGGCAGAGGATAATAGCATTATAAATTCAAAAATGGTAATGAAATGTTTAGAAAATAAAGAACAAATAATCAAGTTATATAGAGAATGGAAAGAAAGATATAACGAATTAGCCAATAAAAGTATAGTTCAATTTATAGAAAAATAAACGGAGGAGTTTATGCAAAAATTAAAAAATTTTATAAAAAGGTTTATAAAAAAAGATAGTTTTATATATAGAGTAGTAAGAAAAATTTATCATATATTAAGTACAGCAAAATATAAAATAACAAATAATAAAAAAATCAAAGAAGAACATAGGCATTATTTAATTGTTGCAAATGAAGCAATAGAAAAGATAAAAGAATATAAAGATAGTGATTATATAGTTTTCTATAATCCTACATGGCTTGGAGTTGCAAATTCAACAAAAGGCTTATTTAAAAATATTGTACCATTAGAACATGTATATGAAAAAAGGGATATACAAAAAATAGCAGATAGTATTGTAGAAAATAACATTAAATCAGTTATATTTAGTCAAATATGTGATGGATGGATAGACACGATTAAACAAATAAAAGATAAGAATAAAGAAATAAAAATAAAAGTAATATGGCATGGTAACTGTTATGAATACTTTTCAGACTTTACATGGAATTTAAACAAAGAAGTAATGAATCTATACAAAGAAGGAAAAATAGATAGTTTTGCATTTGTTAGAAGCATAATGTATGAATTTTACAAAAAAGCAGGATTTAAAAGCTATTATTTACAAAATAATGTACATTTAGATAATATAAAAAGAGTAGAAAAACAAAAAACAACTAAAAAGAAAATAGGAATATATAATGCAGATACAAGAGAATTAAAAAATATATATACATCACTTAGTGCAATAAAATTAGTTCCAGATGCTGTTGCTGATGTTGTTCCAATAAATGAAGGAGCAAAGAAATTTACAGAAATGTTAAACTTAGAAATAACTAGTATAAATGATTATATTCCAACAGAAGAATTATTAGAAAGAATTCAACAAAACGAAGTAAATTTATATCCAACATTTACAGAAAATGCACCAATGTTTCCATTAGAAAGCTTTGAAATGGGAATACCTTGTTTACTTGGAAATAACAATGATTATTTTGTAGGAACAAAATTAGGAGAATATGTTATTTTAACAAAAGAAGATGACCCAGAATATCTAAAAGATAGAATTATAAATTGTATAGAACATAAAGAAGAAATTATGGCATTGTATAAAGAATGGAAAAAAGAATTTGATAAAAAATGTGCAAAATGGGTAGAAGAGTTTGTTAAATTATAGGGAACATAAAATGATTTCAATAGTATAGTAAAACATGAAGTTGTTAAGAAAATGCAAATTCGATTTTATAAAATAATAGGGGGAATATTATGAAATTTGGATTATTGATAGAACATGATACGAGAAATATTGGAGATGATGTACAATCATATGTCACTCAAAGATTTTTACCAAGAGTAGATTACTATATAGATAGAAACCATATGGATGAATTTGTGCCAGATTCAGAAGAAAAGGTAGCTACAATAATTAATGGTTGGTTTTTACAATATACTTTAAATTGGCCTTTTTCACCATATATAAAGCCTTTGCCTGTATCAATGCACTTTACATATAAAGATTGGTTTTGGGATACTACAGATAGAGCATATCATTTGCAGGGATATGGATTAGAATATTTGAAAAGTATAGAACCAATTGGTTGCAGAGACAGTCATACAGTAAAATTATTAGAAAGTAAAGGTGTAAAGACTGAATATACAGGATGTATGACTTTAACACTAGATCCTTTTGAAGATGTAGAAAAACAGGATTATATTTGTGCAGTTGATGTAAGTGATAAAGTTGTAGAGCAAATAAAGAAGACAACAGATATGGAAGTAAAAGTTGTAACACATATAGTCCCAGAGGATTATTATAAACTTTCATGGGATCAGAGAATGAAAAATGTAGAAGAATTATTAAAACTATATCAAGGAGCAAGAGCGGTGGTATCATATAGATTACATTGTGCTTTGCCATGTATGGCATTAGGTACATCAGTAATATTATTAAATGAAGATTATAGAAATGACAGATTTGGAGATTATACAAAATATATTGAATCATGTTCAGAAGAAGATTTTATCAGTGGAAAGGTAAAATATGATTATAGAAACATTCCTATTCATGATGATGGTTGGAAAAAACTTCGTGAAGATTTAATAAGAAAATGTAAAAAATTTGTAGAAGAATGTGAAAATAGTGATGAAAAATATGAAAATGATATTAGTGTTAGAGACTATAAAAAATATGTGATAGGAAAATCAAATTGGCTAAAAGCTGCGGCAGTTGAATCATATAAAAGATTTACAGTAGAGAAGCAGAATACAGATGAAGAAAAGAAAAAAGTAATAAAAAAAGAAGAAGAATTAGAAGAAATGAAAAGAGAAATCCAAAATAATCATTATGAGATGGAGTATTATAAAAAAGAATATAAACAAGCAGTAGAAAAAATGGAAAAATACAAAGCAGAAAATGAAGCAATTAAAAATTCTAGATGGTGGAAGATAAGAGAAAGAATTAGAGGAAAATAAAAAGTATAGTTTTATAAATAAAAATATTGTAAAAAACCTAAATAAATGATAAAGTATAAATAGAGATTTATCATTTATTTTTTTATTGTATAAAAGGGGGACTAGTTTAATGAAAAGCATAAAAATAAAGAGCTTTCTAATTTTATTTATAATCTTTATTGGAATAATAGTTGCATCAAACGTATATGCAGTAGATGATATAATTGTAGTCTTAGATCCAGGTCATGGAGGAAGTGATGTTGGAGCTGTTGGAGGAGGAATTTATGAAAAAGATGTTAACTGGAAAATAGCAACAAGGGTAAAAGAAATCTTAGATGCAGAACCAGGAATAACAGGAATTTTATCAAGATCTGAAAGTGCATGTCCAAGTCTAGCTGAAAGAGCACAAGTTGCTAAAAATAATGGGGCAGATTTATTAGTTAGTTTTCATATAAATTCTAGTACAAATTCAAGAGTAACTGGTTCAGAAGTATATATTACAGCAAATACTAATTCACCGAGATTTTATCAAGCTTCAAATACTTTGGGATATGCAGTATTAAATAATCTTGCAAGTGTGGGAGTACCAACGCATCTTTATAGGCCACAAATAAAATATACAGAAGAAAATAGATATTATTCAGATGGATTTTTAGCAGATTGGTATGGAATAATTAGAGAACCTATGTATTTTGGAATACCAGGTATGATAATAGAACATTGCTATATAAGTAATCCAGGTGATAGAGTAAATTATTTAAATGATGTAAAAATTAATCAAATGGCAGAAGCAGATGCAAGAGCAATTATTGCGAATAAAGAACTTTTTAGAATTAATAAAGAAGATAATTTTACAAATAGTGAAATTGCTAAATTAGAAGTTAGTTCAGATAAAACGCATTTAACAGGTGAAGCAATAATAGTAGATTGGGTTAATGGAATGCAAACTGTACCAAGTGGAACACCAGGCATAAAATTAGTATCAACTGACGGAACTTCAACAATTAATTGTTTTGTATCACAAGTATGGGGTAATACATACTATTTTGATACATGGCTTAGTTCATTAGATGCCAATAAACAATATAAAGTAGAAGTGTCAACAGCAGATAGAGTAAATGTTCCTGTACAGTATACAGTAATACCAAGTTTAGGAACAAATAGATTTATAGGAGAAGATAGTATTTATGAGTATTCAATAATTGATAATAAAATAAATATTGAAACAAGAATATATAAAGGAGATTTAAATTCAGAAATAGTATCATTAAATACATTAAAAGTAACAGATAGTAACTATTATATACAAGGAAAAATAATAGCAGTAGAATGGATTGAAGGAGAATCAAATGTACCTAGAAAAACACCGGTTATTAGGTTAAAATCAACAGATGGAACAGTAAATGGTAATTGTTTTATAAAACAAGATTGGGGAAATACATACTATTTTGATATGTCAATTAGTAAGCTTGATATGTCAAAAGAATATATATTGGAAATTGCAAGTGAAAATGAAAATAATTTATCAGAAAATAAGAAACATCAAATTAATTTAGAAAAATTGCCAGAAACTATCGGAAGATGTCAAAATGATAAAGTTATAAAAATAAAAGATAATAGCCTAATATTTGAAGACTATACATATGTAGGAAATATAAATAGTGAACTAGTGCAATTTAATCTAGGTGATCAAGAAGGATTGGCATATGTAAGTGGAGAAATAATATATGTAGAATGGGTAGATGGAGTATCAACAGTACCAGAAATAGCTCCAAAGATGAGATTTAAAAGTACAGATGGAACAATAGATAAGGAAGTATTTGTAACATCAACAGGAACAAACACATACTATTTTGATAGATATATAGAAGGAATAGATACAAATAAAGAATACTATTTTGAAATAGAATCAGGAGATCCAAGAAATGTGTCAACAAGCAACAAGATGAATTTATGTTATGTAGGAACAAAATTTGAAAATACAGTGGTTGGAAAATATAAAGATAAGAGAATAAGAGTAAAAGCAGATAAAATGACATTTGAAGATGATACATATGTAGGAAATATAAATAGTGAACTAGTGCAATTTAATCTAGGAGAGCAAGGCGGAGCTGCATATGTAAGTGGAGAATTAATCTATGTCGAATGGGTGAATGGACAATCAACAGTACCAGAAGTAGCACCAAAAATGAGATTTAAAAGTACAGATGGAACAATAAATATGGAAGTATTTGTTACATCAACAGGAACAAACACATATTATTTTGATAGATATATAGAAGGAATAGATACAAGTAAGGAATACTATTTTGAAATAGAATCAGGAGATTCAAGAAACATATCAACGAATAAAAAAATGAATGTGTATTTTAGAGGAACAAAATTTGAAAATATGGTAATAGGAAAGTATCATGATATGAATATTAGATTATTAGGACAAGAAATAACATTTGAAAACATATTAGCAGTTGAAAAAGAGAATGTTATTAATGAAACTAATAATATAAATGACATAAATACAAAAGAAAGTACTGAAAAAGAAAGCGTTATAGAAGAAAATAAAATTGATAGTGAAGGAGGTGAAATAGAAACAAAAACAAATAAAAAATCAGATATTACTAAATGATAGAAAAAGCATTATATAAAATCAAAATAACTATACATTTGGAATGTCTCTAAGTTAGATAAAAAATAAAAGGAGATTGGGTATGAAAAGAAAAATAATAGGGTGTATTTTAGTAATAATACTATTTATGCAAGTATTAATGCCAGTAGTTTTGGGAGCGCAAATTGAACAAATAGATAATGATGAAACTGAAATTAATACAACAAGTGAAAATAGTGAAGAAAAAACACAACTTGAAGATACAAATACTAGAAGTATAACTAACGCAGACGATGTTGTGGAAAAGGAAATACAATTTGAAGATAATAATTTAAAAAATTATATGATAGCAAATTATGATACAAATGCAGATGGTAAAATAACAGAATATGAATTGGAACAAATAGAGGAAATTTACATTTATGAAAATGTAACAAATTTAAACGGATTAGAATATTTAACAAATGTTAGAGTAATAAGACTATTTAGTTGTAATGCTGATATTTCACCATTAAAAAATTTAACAAATGTTAAAGAGTTGTATTTACAAGGAAATGATATAAATGTTGAACAGTTAGGTGAATTCCCTTTATTAGAAAATTTGAGTGTATTTTCAACTGGACAAAGTGCAATAGATAAATATGATTATTCAAAAATAGTAAATTATACAAATTTAAAAGCATTAGCAATTATGGGAGTTAAAGGATTTGATTGTAGTATATTAAATAATTTAAATAATTTAGAAGAATTATATTTACAAGAAGGAACAGTAAATAATTATGAACAAATAGGAAATATTTCAAGTTTGAAAGTATTAGCTTTAACAGGAATGGAAAATGAACTTACAAATATAGATTTCATATCTAAATTAACAAAGCTAAATAATTTAACTCTTTCAAATAATAAAATAACAAATATTGAACCTTTGGAAAATCTAAATGAATTAGTATATGTAGATTTAAGTAAAAATCCAATAAATACAGAGGAAGATGGAAACAAAAGAGTAATAGAAACATTAAAACAAAGAAATGTAAATGTAATAATAGATGAATATGAGCAAACACAAAATATTACATTTGTAGATGAAGAAATGAAAAAACAATTAATACAACAAGGATATGATACAAATAACGATAATGAATTATCAACAAAAGAAATGCAACAAATATATTCTTTTTCTAGTTATACAGAAGGAATAAAATCAATAGAAGATTTAAAATATGCAACAAATTTAAATAATCTATATATATCAGGATTAGGAGAAACTAAAATAGACGTTACACCTCTTGCAAATTTAACAAATTTACAAACAATAAATATACTTGGAACTAATGTTGAATGGGGAGATTTTTCAGTATTAAAAAACTTAAATAATTTAAAAAGTTTAGCAATAGGAGTAACTTATGCAACAAGTGAAACGGCAGAAAAAACTATAGATTTCGAAGGACTAAAAGCAAATACTAATTTAGATACATTTAGCGTATCTGGAAATTATTTAAATATTTCAGAAGTACTAAAAATGGATAATTTGAAGGAATTATCAATTTCTCAAACAGTGGGAGGACAAGAAAATAAAAGTATAGATTTAACACCTATAAAGGATTTTCAAAGATTAGAAAAGTTATATGTATATGGTAATCTAAGTGGAGTTAATAGTGTATATGAAAATAATAATATTGTAGATTTATCAATTAGAGACTCATATACAAATGATAAAAAAGTATTAGATGTTACAGGAATAACGAATATGACTAATCTAAGAATATTAAGCATAAGCGGATATTTAGAAGATGTAACACCTTTAAAACAGTTAAAAAATTTAGACAGATTTTTATTTGCAGGAGGAATATACTATGGAGAAAAGGGAGAAGTATATTGCTTAGAAGATGAGAAAATAGTAGATTTAGTACAAACAATTGATGCAAAAGAAATAATATTAAATGGATCATATAAAAGTAAATTAGGAACTTTTGAAAAAGGTGCAGAACAAGTTTTAGATTTAAAAGATGCAGGAAAATTGTTAAATGCAATATCAACAGAAGGAAATAAGCTATATGATAGTAATTATTCAGCAAATATAGCTAATTCATACTTAGGAAATGCTACAATAAGTACAGACAAAAAAATTATATTAAAATGTGATGAAGTAGGAACACAAAGTAATCAAATGTATATAAATTCAAAAAATGTATCAGGAAACATACATATATATTGGCAAGTATATGAAAATGGCGACACAACAAAAGAAATAGAAATAGAAGATAATAATTTAAAAACATATTTGTTAGAAAATTATGATAGAGATAATGATAATAAATTAACAGAAAATGATGTAATAAACATAGATACTATTGATATAAGTAATATGGATATATCAAATATATATGGTCTAGAAAACTTTAAGAACTTAAAAGTAATATATGCTGAAAACAACAATATATCAGATTTAGAACCACTAAGAAATTTAAAAAATTTAGAATATCTTAATTTTACTAATAATTTAATAACAGATGTATCACCATTAGTTGAACAAGAAAGAACGGAATTAAGAGGTGAATTAGCAAATAACTTTATAGAAGATATAACATCAATTAAAGATGCAAAAATTAATATATATAGTGCAATTAATTTTGCAGGCAATTACATAGATATATCAGAAGGAACAGAAAACAGGAAAGCAATAGAAGAAAATATAGTAAATGAATTTGAATTAACATATACTATAAAATTATTTGAAATGACACAAAAATATGGTTCTGTAAGTGAAAGAGATGATGTTCTAGATATAAAAGAGAATTTAAAACAAAAATTAATTGAATACGGAATTGATAAAAACAATGATGAAAAAATAACAAAAGGTGAATTAAATGATTTTAATTCAGAGGAAGTTAATGGAGAAGGAGGTACTTATAACAATTACAAAATAGATTTATCTAATATGAGATTAGAAGATAAAGATATTGAATGTTTAAGTTATTTAAACTGCATTTCTGAATTAGATTTATCACATAACAATTTAAAAGATGTAACACCTATAACACATATAAAAAATGTAAGAAAATTAAATTTATCTAATAATAATGTAGATATTAATACATTAACAAATAAAGGTTATTTAATAGAAGTAAACTTATCTAATAATAATATAACAGATATATCAGTACTAGATAAACTAGGATATGATGCCGGCTTTTATGGTTGGGGAGCAGGAGGAAATTCAGACAGAAGAGCATTAAAAATAGACTTATCATATAATAATATAACAAACATAAATGTAATTAAGGATATAAGACGAATTGCAAAATTAGATTTATCACATAATCAAATTATTGACATTTCACCATTAAAAGACTATGACTTTTATTGTTATGAATATGAGGATGGACAAATATTTGAAATGCTTGAAGCATTTGAAGGAATAGATTTATCATATAACAATATAGATATTAATAAAGATGGAAACAAACAAGCTATAAATGTATTTGAAGATAAAGGTGTAAAATTAATTTATGATAATCAAACAGTAACAAATCCAGATGCATATATAGGAGACATAAATAGTGAACTAGTACAATTTAATGTAGAACAAGCAGGAGGAGCAACATATGTAAGTGGAGAACTAATATATGTAGAATGGGTAAATGGAGTATCAACAGTACCAAAGGTTGCTCCAAAAATGAGATTTAAAAGTACAGATGGAACAATAGATATGGAAGCATTTGTAACATCAACAGGAACAAATACATATTACTTTGATAGATATATAGAAGGAATAGATACAAGTAAAGAATACTATTTTGAAATAGAATCAGGAGATCAAAATAATGTATCAACAAGTAATAAAATGAATGTATTATTTGCTGGAACAAAATTTGAAGATACAGTAGTTGGTAGATATAAAGATAAAAGGATAAGATTAAAACTAGATAAGATAACATTTGAAGATGATACATATATAGGAAATATAAATAGTGAACTAGTGCAATTTAATGTGGGTGTATCAGGTGGAGCAACATATGTAAGTGGAGAGCTAATCTATGTAGAATGGGTAGATGGAGTATCAACAGTACCAGAAATAGCACCAAAGATGAGATTTAAAAGTACAGATGGAACAATAGATATGGAAGCATTTGTAACATCAACAGGAACTAATACATACTATTTTGATAGATATATAGAGGGAATAGATACAAATAAAGAGTACTATTTCGAAATAGAATCAGGAGATCCAAGAAATGTGTCAACAAGTAATAAGATGAATGTATTATTTGTTGGAACAAAATTTGAAGATACAGTAGTTGGTAGATATAAAGATAAAAGGATAAGATTAAAACTAGATAAGATAACATTTGAAGATGATACATATATAGGAAATATAAATAGTGAACTAGTGCAATTTAATGTGGGTGTATCAGGTGGAGCAACATATGTAAGTGGAGAGCTAATCTATGTAGAATGGGTAGATGGAGTATCAACAGTACCAGAAATAGCACCAAAGATGAGATTTAAAAGTACAGATGGAACAATAGATATGGAAGCATTTGTAACATCAACAGGAACTAATACATACTATTTTGATAGATATATAGAGGGAATAGATACAAATAAAGAGTACTATTTCGAAATAGAATCAGGAGATCCAAGAAATGTGTCAACAAGTAATAAGATGAATGTATTATTTGTTGGAACAAAATTTGAAGATACAGTAGTTGGTAGATATAAAGATAAAAGGATAAGATTAAAACTAGATAAGATAACATTTGAAGAAGATAAGTATGTAGGAGATATAAATACTCAGTTAGTGCAATTTAATGTAGGAGAGCAAGGTGGAGCAAATTATATAAGTGGAGAGCTAATCTATGTAGAATGGGTAGATGGACAATCAACAGTACCAGAAGTAAAACCTACAATGAGATTTAAAAGTACAGATGGAACAGCAGATATGGAGGTATTTGTAACATCAACAGGTACAAACACATACTATTTTGATAGATATATTGAAGGAATTGATTTTAATAAGCAATATTATCTTGAAATAGAATCAGGAGATTCAAGAAATATATCACAAAATAAAAAGATGCAAGTATTATTTATAGGAGAATTTGAAAATAAGATTGTAGGAGCATATGGAATAGAAAAGATGGTAGTTTTAGAAAATAATACAATAGTATTTAAACCATTAGACAAGAGTTTCCCTATAATAATGAATGATAATGAAAGAGAGACATTTAATTTAGTAAATCAACAAAGAATAGCAAATGGAATTGCGCCATTACAAATTGATTCAAGATTACAATTATTAGCAAGAAAAAAAGCAGAAGATATGTTAGTAAATAATTACTTTGATCATCAATCACCAACATATGGTTCTCCTTCTGATATGCTTAACAAAGCAGGAATATTTTGGTATGCAGCAGGAGAAAATATTGCAGGTGGATATAGTAATAGTTTAGCTGTTACGTTATGGATGAACTCAGAAGGACATAGAGAAAACATTTTAGATTCATCATATAATTATACAGGAATGGGAGTAGTTGAAGGTGGACCATATGGAAGAATATTTGTACAAATATTTATAGGAGCATAAAAAGTAAATATAACTAAATAAGTGAATATCAAAAACCTATTAATAATAAAGTTAATAGGTTTTTGATATTTGGAATTTTGGAATATAATGTATGTAAAAAATATGTGAAATAAGTTGAAAAATGTATAAAGTTAGTATATACTGGTGGAAGAATATAAAAAAGAGGTGTACATATGAAGAAGATAAAAATATTAATAAAGTTATTAATAATTATATTTGCATTTTTTATAGTAGGAATATTTAGTGACAAATTAAATAATACATATGCTGCAACTACAAGTTATGATATAAATGCAATTGATGAGTCAAGATATCCAGGATATAAAAGTCTTCTGCAAAATATACAAGCACAATATCCAAATTGGAAAATAAAACTTTATTATACTGGATTAGATTGGAATAGTGTAATTGCAAATGAATATTCTGGACATGGAAGCAGTCCTAAAAATTTAATTTATGATACATATACCGGAGAATGGGTATGTCCAATTTGTGGATATACGAGATATGACTTATCAAAAAGGTGGTATTGTGCATCACAAGAAGCAATAGCATATATGATGGATCCAAGAAATAGTCTATCAGAAGAATATATCTTCCAATTCCAAGATTTATCTTCTTCTGTTGGAGATAGAGATGCTGTTAAGAAAATGGTACAAGGAACGTTTTTGGCAACTAATGAATCATATATTGATGCTATAATGCAAGCAGCTACTCAAAATAGTATAAGTCCATTTCATATAGTTTCTAGATTAAAGCAAGAACAGGGAGCTGATGGTAGAGGCGCTTTAAATGGGTATGTATATACTACTGAAACAGGCCAAAAAGTGGTAGTATATAATTTATTTAATATAAAGGCTAGTGGAAATGATACACAAGCTGGATTATTAGCTGGTGCAAAATATGCTTATGAGCAAGGGTGGTTTTCAGTAGAAGCATCTATTATAGGTGGGGCCCAATTTATAAAAGATGATTATATGAGTGTTGGGCAAACTACATTATATTTCCAAAAATTTGATGTTATAGAACAAGATGGATTATATAATCATCAATATATGCAAAATCTTACAGCTGCAAATACCGAGGGAAATACAATGTATAGAGGATACAGAGACAATGGTATTTTAAGTAGTTCATTTGAATTTGTAATACCAATATATGAAAATATGCCAGCATCACCATGTGCAAGACCATTAAACGATAATGATAAATATGAGGGAACTATTTCAAGTGAAGTAACATCATTTAATATAGCAAAAAATGATAGCGGTTCTGAATATATTACAGGAAATATTATAATAGTTGAATGGATTAATGGAAAATCAACAGTTCCAAGAACAATACCAAAAATGACACTAGAATCAACTGATGGGGCAATTAGTAAAGAGTTATTTGTTAATCAGGTATCAGGAAATACATATTATTTTGATGGATATATTGATGGACTAGATGTGACTAGAAGGTATATTATTAAGGCTGAACTAACAGAAGGAGTTAATATTTCTAATAATAAATCAATGACTGTTAGTTTATCAGATAGAACATTTAGTAATAGTACATGCTATATTTCAAATAACATGTTATGTTTGGGAACATATGAAGGTTGGTTATCACATGAATTACATACTATTACTTTAAATAGAGCAGATACAGGAGCATATTATATAAGTGGAAATGTAATGCTAATTGAATGGATAAATAATTTATCAACAGTACCAACAGAAGTCCCAAAAATGACATTAGTATCAACAGATGGTACGGTAAGTTATGAAATGTTTGTAAAATATGATTCTTTGAATAATTATTATTTTGATAAGTTTATAGATGCAATAGACACAAATAAAATATATCAAATAAAAATAGAATTATCAGAAATAAATAATATTTCAAATAATAAAACTAATATTTTAGGTATGACAGATTCATCATTAGGAAAATTTAATTATAAAGACATGTTAATAGAAAATGGAAATATTTGTTTTAAATATGAAGGAAATATACAAAACGAACTTCAAGAAATAAATCTAAATCAAGTAAGTAGTACAAGTCATTATATTAGTGGTAAAGTAAAAGTAACAGAAAATGTAAATGGAGAATTAGTAACTCCTGATATAGTTCCTACTATTACATTAGAATCAACAGATGGAACAGTTAAAAAGACATTATATTCAAAACAAGATTCAGGAAATATATATTATTTTGATGGATATATTGATGAATTAGACAAAAATAAAGAATATCAAATTTATGTAGAAGTAACAGAAGCAAGTAATATATCACAAAATAAGAAAGCAGTTGTAGAAATTTCTAATAGAAACTTAGGAACAATAGGAAAAGTAGATTTCATTGTTAAAGATAATAAGTTAAAATATCAATATGATGGTGGACTTACAAATGAACTAAATAAATTGACTTTAAATCAAACACCAGAAGGAGGCTATTATATAAGTGGAGAAATAGTAGCAATTGAATGGGTAGATGGTGTGTCAACAGTACCAATAGATACTCCTAAAATTACTTTAATGAGTACAGATGGTAAAGTATCTATGGAAGCATTTGTAACACCAACAGGAACAAACACATACTATTTTGATAGATTTATTGATGGAATAGATACATCTAAACAGTATGAATTTAAAATAGAGCTAACAACCAGATATAATATTTCAACAAGTAAGATTAATACAGTAGATTTTTCTAAGTTTGAAGGAGAACTGGGAGAATATAAGCTTTATAAACTTAATGCAAACAAAAATATTCTGGAATTTGAAGATAATAGTTATGTAGGAAATATAAATAGTGAATTAATACAGTTTAATGTAGGTGTATCAGGAGGAGCAACATATGTAAGTGGAGAACTAATATATGTAGAATGGGTAAATGGAGTATCAACAGTACCAGAAGTAGCACCAAAAATGAGATTTAAAAGTACAGATGGAACAATAGATATGGAAGCATTTGTAACATCAACAGGAACCAATACATATTACTTTGATAGATATATAGAGGGAATAGATACAAATAAAGAATACTATTTTGAAATTGAATCAGGAGATCCAAGAAATGTGTCAACAAGTAATAAGATGAATGTACTATTTGTAGGAACAAAATTTGAAAATACAATAGTTGGAGATTACAAAGAAAAAAGAATAAGACTAAAATTAGACAAGATAACATTTGAAGATGATACATATATAGGAAATATAAATAGTGAATTAATACAGTTTAATGTAGGTGTATCAGGAGGAGCAACATATGTAAGTGGAGAACTAATATATGTAGAATGGGTAAATGGAGTATCAACAGTACCAGAAGTAGCACCAAAAATGAGATTTAAAAGTACAGATGGAACAATAAATATGGAAGTATTTGTTACATCAACAGGGACAAACACATATTATTTTGATAGATATATAGAAGGAATAGATACAAATAAAGAATACTATTTTGAAATAGAATCAGGAGATCCAAGAAATGTGTCAACAAGTAATAAGATGAATGTATGGTTTAGTGGAACAAAATTTGAAAATATGGTAGTTGGAAAATATAAAGATATGAATATTAGATTATCAGGACAAAAAATAGTATTTGAATAAGGAGTATTTAATGATTAAAAATTGCTCAAAAGTAGTAAAAATATTGCTTTTGAAGCAATTTTTCTTTTTTAAAATGTTTGACATCAATTGGATTTATGATATAATTGCATTAAAATATGATAACAAATAATGAAAACTAAAAAGGAGAGAAAATGCCTAAGGTAAGTGTAGTTATACCAGTATATAATACAGAAAAATATATAGAAAAATGTTTAGAATCAATAGTAGGGCAAAAATTAAATGATTTAGAAATTATTATTGTTAATGATGGCTCAACAGATGATTCAGAAACTGTTATAAAAAGATGGATAGAAAAAAATAAACAAAAAGAGATAGAAATAAAGTACTTAAAAAAAGAAAATAGTGGCTTATCTGATAGTAGAAATTTTGCTATACCTTATGTTACAGGAAAATATATATCATTTATAGATTCAGATGACTATATAGATTCTAATCTATATAGTCATTTAGAGCAGTTTATGGATGATAATATAGATTTAATAAAATTTAAAATGCAGACAGTAGATGAAAAAGGAAATATTTTAGAAAAGTTAGATGGACCAATTTTTGAAAAATGTAAAGGTGAAGAAGGATATGAAAAATTATGCACAAATGATAGATTTTTAGATCCAGCTTGTATTTATTTATATAGAACTGAATTTTATAAAGCTAATAATTTTAAATATAAAGTAGGAGCATATCATGAGGATTTTGGACTAACTTCATTAATAATTTTAAAGGCAAAAAGTTTTGTTTCTACAAATGAGTATGGATATTATTATCTACAAAGTGACAATAGTATAACAAGAAACCAAAATTATGATAAAGAAATAAAAAAGGCTAAGGATTTGCTAGGTCATTATGATGATATGATAAAGGTAATTAAAAATTATGAAATAAGTAACAAATCAAAAGAATTGATAAAAAGATATTACACAAATACATTAATATTGAAAACAAAAGAACTTAAAGGACAAGAGAAAAAACAATATATAAATGAGATATATAGAAGAAAATTATATAAAAATATAAAACCATATAGTTTAAAACAATTAATAAAAAGAATAATATTAAAATTTAATATAAATTTATATTTAAAGTTGAGGTAAAGGTATGCCAAAAGTAAGTATTATAGTACCAATATATAATGTAGAGATGTATATTGGAAAATGTTTAGAAACATTAGTAAATCAGACGTTAAAAGATATAGAAATAATATTAGTAAATGATGGCTCAAAAGATGGTTCTGCTGAGATTGCTAAAAAATATTTAAAAAAATATCCAGAAAAAATAGTATATTTAGAAAAAGAAAATGGCGGATTATCTGATAGTAGAAATTATGGATTGCCATATGCAAAAGGAGAATATATTGCATTTTTGGATTCAGATGATTACGTAGAAGAAAATATGTATGAGGAAATGTATGAATTGGCTAAAAAAGAAGATAGTGATATGGTGCAATGTAATTTTTATTGGGAATATCCAGATAAGAACAAAAAGAAAATAGGAGAGCTAAAACAATATTCAAATAAAAAAGAAATGCTAGTTAAAACAAGAGTTGAAGCTTGGAATAAATTAATAAAAAGAGAAATACTAGTAAAAAATCCTGAAATAAAATTTCCAAAAGGTCTTAGATATGAAGATGTAGAATTTACGTATAAATTGATACCATATGTTGAAAAAGTATCTATTTTAAATAAACCTTTTATACATTATATACAAAGAGGAAATTCAATTTCAAATACTCAAAATGAGCGAACAAAAGAAATTTTTAATGTATTAGATAATGTGATAAAATATTATAAAGAAAAAAATCTATATGAAGAATATAAAGAACAATTAGAATATGTTTATGTAAAAACTGTGCTTTGTAGATCATTACTTAGAATGGTTAAGATTAATGATAAGGCTATAAAATCACAATTGTTAAAAAGAACATGGGAAAATGTAAACACCAAATTTCCTGAGTGGAAGAAAAATCCTATATTAAAGAAGAATAAATCATTAAAAGATTTATACTTAAAAACAATAAATAAAATAACATATAAAATATATTGTAAAATACTAAGTTTAATTTGATGGAGAAAATGATGATGAAAATAGAAGAAAAAGTTAAAACAAAAAAATTTACAATAGAAAATATATTATGTGCTTTTATAATATTATGTCCAATTTTAGATATAGTTAGCTTTTTATTTAGAAATGCATTTAATACAAACATTTCACCATCAACATTTATAAGACCTATAATACCAGCAATGGTCATAATATATTTATTTTTCAAAGAAAATAAAAAATTCAAAAGAAATGTTTTCATAATAGGAATTATATATTTAATATATGGAATAATTCACTTATATGTATTTAATTCTTTAAGGACTCAAAGCAGTTATGGGAATTTAACACATGAGGCACAATATCTTATAAATTATTCTTATATGATATTAAATTTATTTATATATATATATGTTTTTAAAGATAGGAATACAAAGAAATTAAGAAATAGTGTTATAATATCAATTTCAATATATATAATATCAATATTTATATCAATACTTACAAATACATCATCATCAACATATATAGAAGGAATTGGAAAAAAAGGTTGGTTTGAATCAGGAAACAGCATAGGTACAATATTAATATTGTCATTATTTATATATATGCCATTAATAAGAAATAAAAAATATAGGAAAATCATAATACCACTTATAATCTTACTTCGGAATATTTTTAACAATGTTTTTAGGAACAAGAGTTGGATTATATGGATTTATATCAGTTTTAGTTTCATATATATTTGTAGAAATAATATATAAAATAATTATAAAAGCTAAAATTAATAAAAAAGTAATTGCAATATGTATTTTTGGAATATGTGCGGTAATACTTGTGGTTATAACAATAGGATCTACTACACTTCAAAGAAGAGAGCATCTGAAAAATATTGAAGGAAATATAATAGATGAAAACATGCATAATCAAGCACATGTTACAGGAAGTATATTAGAAATAAAAAATGATATAGATGAGGGAAATATTCCAAATGAATATATGAGGCAAGAGCAACAAAAAAGTATTTTAGAGCTATATGATATTTGTAATAAGCTTGAAGTGAAAAATAATGATCAAAGAATGCAACAATTAATATATAATGTATCATTAGTTAAAAATCAAAAGAATCCATTAGCAATAATATTCGGAAATGGTTATTTAAACAATTTTAGAGAGCTAGTAATGGAAATGGAAATACCAGCATTCTTATTTAATTTTGGAATAATAGGATTTATTTTATATTTTGTACCATTTTTGGCAATATTTCTTTATGCTTTATATATAGGAATTAAAAATATAAAAAAAATAGATGATGAATACTTAACATTATTTATAGGTTCTGGATTTGTATTCGCAATATCATTTTTTGCAGGATATACATTTTTTAATTCATCGACAATGATGATAATAATAGTAATAAACACAATGCTTATAAATAAGGTACAACTATTAAAGAAAGAGGAAAATAAATGAAAAAAGTTATATTTGGAATAACAGGTCTAACTCTTGGTGGAGCAGAAAGAGTATTAGTTGATTTAGCAAATGAATTATCAAAAAATTATGATATTACAATTTTTACAATATATGCAGGAGGAGAACTAGAAAAAGAATTAAATGATAAAGTGAAATTAAAAAGTATATATGATGTTTCATATAAACAATTATCAAAAATTCAAAAATTAACAATACCTCTAAAACTCTTATTTAGAAAAAGTAAAATATATAAAAAATATATAAAAGGGAATTATGATGTAGAAATAGCTTTCCTAGAAGGACCTATTACAAGATTGTTTAGTGTTAAAAATGATAAAGTAAATAAAATAGCTTGGATTCATAATGATATAAGTTTTGTATTCGGAGATGGTTTTAAAGCTAAATTAAAAAGAAAAATAGATAATAAAAGCTATTCTAAATATAAAACATTAATATTTGTAAGTAAAGAAAATTTAAACAATTTTAATAAAACATATCCAAATATAAAAGTAAATAAAAAAGTAATATATAATTATATAAATAAGGATAATATTATAAAAAAAGCAAATATGTATGAACCAAATGAAATAGATTTAAATAATAAAAATTTTTTAACAGTTGCAAGATTAGTTTCGCAAAAAGGAATTAATAGAATAATTGAAGTACATAGTAAATTAATTAGACAAGGTTTAAAACATTATTTTTATGTAATAGGAGATGGACCAGAAAAAGAAAAATTAGAGAAATTGATAAAAGAAAATAATGTAGAAGATACATTTATTTTATTAGGAAAAAAAGAAAACCCATATCCATATATAAAAAAAATAGAATATTTTTGCCTGTTTTCTAAATTTGAAGGATATGGTATGGTGTTAGAAGAAGCTAAAATTCTAAATAAAAATATTTTAATTACAAATACAGCAGCAAGAGAAGCTGTTGAAGGATATAACAAAGCTATAATTACAGAAAATACAGAAGATGGAATATATAATGTGATGAAGGAAAAAATTGAAGAAGAAAAGCAAAATGAAAATCATAAACAAGAAATAGATAATGGAGAAAAGATTATTAAAGAAATAATAACATTAATAGAAAGTGGAGAATAAGTATGAAAATATCTGTGTTAACACCTACCTTTAATAGAGCAAGTTTCTTAGAAAGAGTATACAGAAGTTTATTAAAAAATAAAGAATGTATACAGAATATAGAATGGCTAATAATGGATGATGGATCAACTGACAATACTAAAAGTGTGATAGAAAAACTAAAAGATGAAAATGAAATAGAGATAAAATATTATTACCAAGAAAATCAAGGAAAAATGGTTGCAATAAATAAGTTAGTAGGACAAGCAACAGGTGATTTAATAATAGATTGTGATTCAGATGACTATTTTACAAAAGATGCTTTTAAAGTAATTAAAGAAGAATTTGAAAAACATAAAGAAGAAAAGAATATTTATGGTTTGTGCTTTTTAAAATATGACCAAAATGGAAAGAATATGGGAAATAATTTTAAAAAAGAAAAAACTACAATGTTCGATTTGTACTTCAAAGAAGGAGAAACAGGAGAAAAAGCAATAGTATTTTATTCAAATATTAGAAAACAATATAAGCATGAATTAGAAAAAAATGAAAGGTTTGTAACAGAAGCAAGGATGTATCATAAAATAGATGAAAAATATCAAATGATTTGCGTTAATAAACCAATTATGAAATGTGAATATCAAGAAAAGGGATATACTAAAAATATATCTAAGCAATTTAAGGAAAACCCTAATGGATATTATAAATATTTTCAAGAAATTTTGAAAAAAAATATGAAAGGTGTAACTTTAAAAAAGAGATTATATGCAATAAAACATTATATATTATTTTCATATTTAACAAAATCAAAAAAGAATTTGAAAGAAATAAGTAACTTAGCAAATAGAATCATTTATTTAATTTTATATATTCCAGGAATATTAAAAAGTAAAAGATTTAAGTAAAAAAACAAGTTCATAATATTTGACAACAATAGATTTTATGATATAATTACACCGAAACAAAAACAAACAAAAGGAGCAAAAAAATGAAAGAAAATGACAATGATATAGCAATAAAAGTTGACCATGTATATAAAAGTTTTAATATATATTATGATAGAGCAAATACTTTAAAAGAAAGAATGTTGTTTTTCGCAAGAAATAAAAGAAGAGAAAAAAGAGAAGTATTAAATGATATAAATTTAGATATAAAAAAAGGTGAGACAGTAGCATTAATAGGAGTTAATGGAAGTGGAAAATCAACACTTCTAAAATTGATGACTCAAATAATATTTCCTAATAAAGGAACAATTGAGACTAATGGGAAACTTACATCACTATTAGAGTTAGGTGCAGGTTTTCATCCGGATTTTTCAGGTCGTGAAAATATCTATTTTAATTCATCTATATTTGGATTAACCAAAAAAGAAATAGATGCAAGATTAGACCAGATTATAGAATTTTCAGAACTAAAAGACTTTATAGATAATCCTGTAAGAACATATTCATCAGGAATGTATATGCGTTTAGCATTTTCTGTTGCAATTAATGTAGATGCAGATATTTTATTAATTGACGAAATTTTATCAGTTGGAGATCAACATTTTCAAGAAAAATGTTTTAATAAAATGAGAGAACTAAAAAAAGAAGGAAAAACTATGGTATTTGTAACTCATAGTATGGAATCTGTAAAAAATTTGTGTGACAGAGCTGTTTGGCTATATAATGGAAAAATTAGAATGGATGGAAATACAGATAAAGTAGTAAACGAATATCTTAGAGTTACAACATAAACGAATTAATAATAACGAAATAAAAATATCAAGGAGAAAAATAATGAACATATTTCAAAAAATATACAATTATAGAGAGCTATTAAAAACAAATGTTAAAAAGGAAATTAGAGGAAGATACAAAAATTCTATTTTAGGAATTTTATGGTCATTTTTAAATCCGTTATTGCAATTAGCGGTATATTCTGTAATATTTGGAGCATTACTTGCAGGTGGAGATAAGACATATCATATATATATATGTGTAGCATTAATACCATGGACATATTTTACGACAGCAATTACACAATCAGCATTTACTATAATTGGAAATGGAGATATTATAAAAAAGGTATATTTCCCAAGAGAAATATTGCCAATTTCAGTAGTAACAAGTGGAGCTGTTAATTTTGTTATATCAACAATAATAATACTAGCATTTGTATTAGGAGCAGGATTAGGTATAACAAAATATATTTTATTATATCCTTTTATATTGTTAATACAATATGTATTGTTATTAGGAATTTCATTTATAGTATCATCAGTAACAGTATATTTTAGAGATCTAGAACATATTATTGGTGTTGTTTTAATGGCAGCATTTTATGGAACACCAATAGTGTATAAATTATCAGATTTGCCAGCAAATTTACAAGTTATAATGCAACTAAATCCAATGACACATTTAATAAATGCATATAGAGATATATTTTATTATCATCAAATGCCAGATATGAAAATTTTATTTATATTATTAGGAATATCAATTGTATTAACAATTATAGGATATTTTATATTTAAAAAACTACAAAAGGGATTTGCAGAAGAACTTTAAAAATTTAAAAAATTATAATAAAAAGGAGAAAAATATATGGAAAATATTAAAGTATTTGCATGTCCGACAGCTGAAAGTTTTACACAAGAAATATGTGATTGTTTAGGAATAGAAATAGGAAAAATAAATCATATGAAATTTAAAAATGATAATAATTTTGTGCAAATTCTAGAAACTGTAAGGCAAAAAGATGTATATATAGTGCAAACTTCAATGCCACCAGTAAATGAAAGAATAATGGAATTATTAATTACAATAGATGCTGCAAAAAGAGCATCTGCTAAAAATATTAATGTTGTATTACCATATTTTCCTTATTCAAGATCAGACAAAAAAGATCAAGCACGTGTACCAATCACAGCAAAACTAATGGCACAAATTATAGAGGCTGCTGGTGCAACAAGAGTTATAACATGTGACTTACATAATCCAGCAATACAAGCATATTTTAATGTTAATTGTGACAGATTAACAGGTGAATATATATTAGAAAAATATTTTAAAGAAAAAAATTTAGATAATATGGTTATAGTTGCAACAGATGCGGGTAGTTCAAAAAAAGCATATAAATATTCTGAATTTTTTAAATGTCCAATTGCATTAGTAGATAAAAGAAGAGAAGGAAATGATGATAGGGCAATTGCAAGTACAATAATAGGAGATGTCAAAGACAAAAATGCAATAATATTTGATGATGAAATAGATACAGCAGGTTCAATGATGGAAACTGTAAAAGTATTAAATAAATTTGGTGCAAGAAATATATATGCAGGATGTACACATGGGATTTTATCAGGACCAGCAATTGAAAGAATAAAAGATTCTGCAATAAAAGAATTAGTTGTAACAAATACAGTACCACTTCCAGAGGAAAAAAGAATAGATAAAATTACAGTGTTATCTATTGCACCATTATTTGCAGAAGCAATAAAAAGAATTCATAATGAAGATCCATTAGGGGAGTTATTTAGATAAGGGAAAAGGAATATATAAAATGAATGATATAGAGAAAGTAACATTAAAAGATATAGATTGGAAACATATTAATTGGAAGACTATAAAAGGATTATATTTTAACTATAAAGAAATAGTAAACTATTTAGTATTCGGAGGATTAGCAACATTAGTAAATTTTATATCATATTATATTTTTGCAAGAGTAATTGGAATAGATGAAGTTATAAGTAGTGGATTGTCTTGGCTTTGTTCAGTTATATTTGCATATATAACGAATAAAATATTTGTCTTTGAAAGTGAAACAAAAAGTAAAAGACAATTATTAAAAGAATGTGTATCTTTCTTTTTAGCAAGAATAATATCAGGAATTTTATGTGATGTTGGAACTTTTGCATTAATGGTAAGAGTATTTAACATTAATGACATTTTTTCTAAAATAGTGACACAGGTAATGGTAGTAATAGTTAATTATATATTTAGCAAATTTATAGTATTTAGGAAAAAATAGAAAAGAGGAATAGCAGTGAAAAAAGTATCGATAGTTATACCAATGTATTATGAAGAAGAAGTGGCAAATGAATGTTATGAAAAAGTAAGTGAAGTATTAAAAGGAATAGGAGATAAATATGATTATGAAATCATATTTGTTAATGATGGAAGTAAAGACAAAACATTAGAGATATTAGAAGAAATTTCAAAAAAAGATGAGAAAGCAAAAATTATATCTTTTTCGAGAAACTTCGGTCATCAGGCAGCAGTAACAGCAGGATTAAGAGAAGTAACAGGAGATGCAATTGTAATTATAGATGCAGATTTACAAGATCCTCCAAAATTAATACCCAAAATGCTTGAATTATGGGAACAAGGAAATGAAGTAATATATGGAAAAAGAAAAACTAGAAAAGGTGAATCAGCATTTAAATTATTAACAGCTAAAATGTTTTATAAAACATTAAATGCTTTATCAGATGTAGAAATACCAAAAGACACAGGAGATTTTAGACTAGTAGATAGAAAAGTCGTAGATGTTATAAACTCACTTCCAGAACATAATAAATTTTTAAGAGGATTATTTAGCTGGGTTGGATTTAAACAAAAAGCATATGAATATGAAAGACAAGAAAGATTTGCAGGAAAAACAAAATATCCATTAAAGAAAATGTTAAAACTTGCATCAGATGGAATAATTAGTTTTTCCAACAAACCAATAAAATTAGTAGGTGCATTAGGAATAATTTCAATAGTTATATCAATTATTATATTAATTTATGCTTTAATATCATATATTTTCCAATTAAATAATTTATCAGCAGGTTGGACATCAATTATGGTTGCAGTAACGTTTTTTGCGGGAGTTCAACTACTATCATTATGGGTAATATCAGAATATATAGGAAGAATATATGATGAAGCAAAAGGAAGACCACAATATATAGTTGATAAAAAGATAAACTTTGATAAATAACAAAGGGGATAAAGAGGATGTATAAATTTAACCAAGATGAATTTAAGCAATACTTTTTTTATGGTATAGATAATAGAGAAGAATTGTTAGAAGGAATAATTTTTTTTACAAATAAAGAATTAAATCTAAAATACTTAAATATGATGGATGATAAAAAATTGCCAACATTAACTGAAAAGTTTGAAAATATGTTAGAAGCATCATCTAGAAATTATGAGCAAATATACAAATTTATTGATTTAGCACCTGATCCAATTAGATCTGATGTTAGGCTTAGTGAAGAAGAAAGGCAAAAAATAAGACAGATAGTTAAAGATAAGATAGAACAATTAGATCAAAAAGAACAATTTATAAAAACTAGAAGAGGAATATTTTGTAAATTTGAACATAAATTTAGTTGTAGTAGAAATACTAAAAATTGGGTAAATCAAATATATAAAATAGTAATGGGATTGAATTATTTAGAAAATAACGACTATATTGAATATTATGATAAGTGGTTACAAGTAAAAGTAAATAGATTAGAAAATAGTGGTAAATATTCAAGTGAAGCTGTACAAACCATAAAAGACCTATACTATAAATTTAGAGACAAAAAAGGAGAAAAAGCAAAAACAGAGCAAGATGAAGGCAGATAATAAATTACAAAACACAAGATTTAATAAATTTAAGTCTTGTGTTTTAATAAATTTAAGTCTTGTGTTTTACTTGTAAAAAGGAAGAAAATATAGTATAATTTTTACATATAAAAAGGAGAGAGCAATTATGGATAAAAAGAGAATTTTAACAGGAGATAGGCCAACAGGAAGATTACATATAGGTCACTATTTTGGTTCCTTAAAGAAAAGAGTAGAAATGCAAAATTCAGGGCAATATGATATGTATATATTAATTGCAGATGTTCAAGCTTTAACAGATAATTTTAATAATCCAGAAAAAGTAAGAAAAAATGTAAGAGAAGTTGCAATGGACTATTTGTCATGTGGAATAGACCCTGAAAAAACAACAATATATATACAATCAATGATACCAGAAACAGCAGAATTGACAGTATATTATTCAAACTTGGTAACAATTGCAAGGTTAGAGAGAAACCCAACAGTAAAAACTGAGATAGCACAAAAAAAAGAAATATTTGGGGAAAGTGTTACATATGGATTTTTAGGATATCCGGTAAGTCAAGCAGCAGATATTACAACTTTTGAAGGAGAATTAGTACCGGTAGGAGAAGATCAAGAACCATTAATAGAACAATGTAGAGAAATTGTTAGAAAATTTAATAAGATATATGGTGAAGTATTGGTAGAACCTAAAATAGTGTTATCAGAAGGAAAAAGAATAAAAGGTTTAGATGGTAATGAAAAAATGGGAAAATCACTTGGAAATGCTATATATTTATCAGACAGTGAAGAAGAGATAACAAAAAAAGTAATGAGTGCTATAACAGATCCAAATAGAATAAAAAAAGATGATTTAGGAAACCCTGATATCTGTATGGTATATTATTATCATAAATTGTTTTCTACAAAAGAAGAAATAGATACAGTATGTAAAGAATGTAAAGAAGGAAAAAGAGGATGTGTGGGATGTAAAAAACAATTGGCAAAAAATATTATAGAATATTTAAGACCAATAAGAGAAAAAAGAGCATATTATGAAGAACATCCAGAAATAGTAGATGAAATACTAAAAGAAGGAACAAAAAGAGCGAGAGAAACAGCAAAAGAAACAATGAGAAAAGTAAAGAAAGCAATGAAATTAGATTATTTTGAATAAGGAGAGAAAATGTTTACAGATTATACAAAAATTATAGTGAAATCAGGAGATGGAGGAAATGGAGCAGCAACATTCCGCCGTGAAAAATATGTAGCAGCAGGAGGACCTGATGGAGGAGATGGTGGAAATGGCGGAAATGTATATTTCCAAGTAGATAAAGATAAAAATACTTTAATTGATTTTAGATATAACAGAAAATTTAAAGCTAAAAATGGAGAAAATGGAAGTGGAAGCCATTGTAATGGAAAGTATGGAGAGGATTTGATTATAAAAGTGCCAATAGGTACAGTTGTAAAAGATGTAGAAACAGGTAGAGTAATTGCAGATTTATCACATCCAGATCAAAAAGAATTAATATTAAAAGGTGGTCGTGGAGGTAGAGGAAATTCGCATTTTGCAACAGCAACAAGACAAGCTCCTAGGTTTTCAGAAGATGGAGAAAGAGGAGAAGAAAAAGAGTTAATTTTAGAATTAAAATTACTTGCAGATGTTGGCTTGTTGGGATTCCCAAATGTAGGAAAATCTACGTTTTTATCAGTTGTTACAGATGCAAAACCTAAAATTGCAAATTATCATTTTACAACAATTGTACCAAATTTAGGTGTAGTAAAAACAAAAGATGGTAGTGGATTTGTAATAGCAGATATTCCAGGAATTATAGAAGGCGCAAGTGAAGGAGTAGGACTTGGAATACAATTTTTACGCCATGTTGAAAGAACAAGATTATTATTACATTTTTTAGATGTATCAGGTCAAGAAGGAAGAAACCCAATAGAAGATTTTTATGCAATAAATAAAGAACTAGAAAAGTATAGTGAAAAATTAAGTAAAAGAAAACAAATAATAGTAGCAAATAAAATAGATGTTATTCAAGATGAAAAACTATTAAAACAAGTAGAAGAATTAGCTAAAAAAGAAAATTTAAAATTATTTAAAGTATCAGCAGTAACAAAACAAGGAATACAAGAACTAATTGATTATGTAACAGAAGAATTAAAGCAATTACCAAAAGAAGAGTTAGTAGAAATAGAAGATAGTAAAATATATACCCTAGAAGATAAAAAAGACCAATGGAATATTAAAAAAGAAGATGGAGTATTTATTGTAACAGGAAGAGCAGTAGAAAGATTAATGGGCAGAATAAATATAGAAGATAATGAGTCAATGTATTATTTACAAAAATGTTTGAAGAACATGGGAATAGAAGACAAACTAAAAGAATTAGGTGTATGTGAAGGAGATACAGTAATTTTAGATGGTTGGGAATTAGAATGGTATTAATAATAGAAGGAGTAATAATATGAGTAGTAAAAAAAGAGAAAACTATTTAGCATGGGATGAATATTTTATGGCAATTGCAAAATTATCTGCAATGAGAAGTAAAGATCCATCTACACAAGTTGGAGCGTGTATTGTAAGTAATGATAATAGAATATTATCAATTGGATATAATGGTGCACCAAATGGTTTTGATGATGATAAATTTCCTTGGGGAAGAGAAGGAGAAAATTTAGATACAAAATATCCATATGTTTGTCATGCAGAAATGAATGCAATTCTTAATTTTAGAGGAACAAAAAAAGACTTAGAAAATGCTAAAATATATGTAGATTTATTTCCTTGTAATGAATGTGCAAAAATAATTATTCAGTCAGGAATAAAAGAAGTAATTTATTTATCAGATAAATATGCAAATTCTGATAATAATATTGCATCAAGAAAATTATTTGATGAATGTGGAGTTAAATATAGTAAAATAAATTTAAAAGAAGAAAGACAAATAGAAATTAAATTAAAATAGCAAAACAAGAGATTAAATCTCTTGTTTTAAATTTTTTTTCATTATAATACCATTTTTTTCGTTATAATAATTTTTTCTAATACCTATATTTTTAAATCCTAGCTTTTTGTATAAATTAATTGCCGGAATATTTTCTTCATTAACTTCCAATGATAAAGAACTTAAACATAATTTTTCAGAAAGTGATACTAAATTTTCTAAAAGAATACTTCCAATGCCTTTATTTCTATAATCTTTTTTTACAACAATATTCATAATATCAGCTTCATCAAAAAGAATTTTAATACCAGCAAACCCAACAATTTTATTATTAGATTTTGCAATAATATATTTAGAATTTTCGCTTTTTAATTCATCTTTTAAAATATTATAATTCCAAAAATCATCAAAAGCTGAAATTAGAATATCTTTTATACTTTCTAAGTCCTTAACAGTCATTTTATCAATTTTTATATCCATATAAATCAATCCTATTTATTGTTTTTTTCTCTTTCCTCTAATTGCCTTTGGGCTTGTGGCTTTTTCAAATATAGTGGTAAAACATTTCCAATATCAATATTAGAATTATAATGTATTAAGCCTGCAATACCTAAACTATATGAATTTAAATTATTTAGATTATCATTAACAAACTTAGCATTTGGAAATATTTCTTTAATTTTATCTTTATATATTTTAGATCCATCTCCAATGAAAGTGATAATATTAGAATCTAATAATGTATCTTTATAATAACTATCTAAAATAGATAATGCAGAATCTATATTTTCAGCTTGTGGCTCAATTAGATTTTCAAAAGCGTTATTTTTTGCTTCATATAAAGCGAAATAGCAATTATCATTTTTACAATCAATAATACTACAAACATAATTGTTATCATAAACTAAATCTCTTGTGTTATAAGCCAAAGATTCCAAAGAACTAATACCAATACATGGAATATCAAAACTGTCAGTAAAAGCTTTAACGGTTGCAACACCAATCCTAATACCAGTAAAAGAACCTGGACCTTTGTTACAAACTAGTAAATCTATATCTTTTACTTGTAAGTTAGTTTTAGTAAATGCATCTTGTATCATAGGCATTAAATTCTCAGAATGAGTTCTACCAGTGTTACTATCTAAATTGCATACTAGATTTTCATTATCTAGTATAGAAACTCCACAAATATCACTTGCTGTATCAATACTTAATATTTTCAAAATAGACCTCCTAAAACATCTTTATTAAAATTACCAACTAATTCTATATTTAAAATTCTTACATTTTCATTATTATCATCTTTCTTGAAAGTTATATGAATATATTTATTTGGTAGGGCATCTTGTATAATTTCTCCCCATTCAATCAAGCAAATACCATTTTCAAAGTATTCTTCTCCACCTATTTCATAAAATTCAGAAGAATCTTCTAAACGGTAAACATCAAAATGATAAATAGGAAAATTTTTTGTGATATATTCGTTAACAATTGTGAATGTAGGACTAGAAATTTCATTTTCTAAGCCAAAAAAAGATAAAAAACCTTCTACAAATTTAGTTTTGCCAGATCCAAGTTCACCTGTCAAAATTACTATGTCACTTTTTTTCAAGTTAGAAGCTAAATTTCTTGCAAAATTTATAGTATCAGTTTCACTATTTGAAATAAACTGAAAATTGTTCATAATTAATATGTCCTTTCATAAATTAAAAAACTATTAATATTATAATATAAAAAATGAAAAAATTCAATTAAAAGCCTTGATAAAAAAAACAACTTGTAATATAATTGTAACGAATTTGTAATAAAAGGAACAAATTTAAAAGAAGGGAAGATAAAAATGTTTAAATTTGGTTTAGGACAAGATATTGGAATAGATTTAGGAACAGCAACAGTAATTGCATATGTAAAAGGAAAAGGGATTGTATTAAGAGAGCCATCTGTTGTTGCAGTAGATAATAATACAGGAGATGTTTTAGCAGTTGGACAAGAAGCAAGAAGAATGCTTGGAAGAACACCTGGAAATATTGTTGCAACAAGACCTTTGAGAGATGGAGTAATATCAGACTATACCGTAACAGAAAAAATGTTAAAACATTTTATCAATAAAGTATGTGGAAAATTTATTTTTGCACCAAGAATAATGATTTGTATTCCTTCACAAGTAACAGAAGTTGAAAAAAAAGCAGTAATAGATGCGGCTTCACAAGCAGGTGCAAGAAAAGTGTATTTAATTGAAGAGCCAATAGCAGCAGCAATAGGAGCTGGAATAGATATATCAAAACCTTGTGGAAATATGGTAGTTGATATTGGTGGTGGAACAACAGATATTGCAGTAATTTCATTAGGGGGATCTGTTGTTAGCGAATCATTAAAAGTGGCAGGAGATAGATTTGATGAATATATAGTTAAATATATTAAGAAAAAACATAATATAATGATAGGTGAAAGGACAGCAGAGGATTTAAAAGTAAATATTGGATGTGTATATCCAAAAATACAAGATACTGAAATGGATGTAAGAGGAAGAGATTTAATAACAGGTTTGCCAAAAACAGTAACAATAAAATCAAGTGAAATGTTAGAAGCATTAATAGAACCTGCAATGATGATTGTAGATGCAGTTCATTCTGTACTAGAAAAAACTCCACCAGAACTTGCAGCTGATATTAGTGATAAAGGAATATACATGACAGGTGGAGGCTGTTTAGTTGATGGATTAGATAAGCTATTGCAAGAAAAAACTGGAATAAATGTAATGATTGCACAAGATACAGTATCATGTGTAGCATTAGGAACAGGAAAAGCATTAGACAACTTAGATGCCTTAGAAGGAAGAGGAAAATAATATAATGTCGCATTAAGATAATAATTCTTATGCGACTTTGATTTTGTATATATTGAAAGAGAGAAATAAAATGGAGAATAAAAAAACAGTAGCATTTGTAACATTAGGTTGTAAGGTAAATCAATATGAAACAAATGCAATGATACAACAATTTAAGAATAAAGGATATGAAATATTAGAACATAATCAAAGAGCAGATATATATGTAATAAATACTTGTACAGTAACAAATATGTCAGACAGGAAATCAAGACAAATGATAAGAAGGATGAAGGAACAGAGTAAAAATCCAATAGTAGTTGCTTGTGGATGTTATGTTCAAGTTGCCAAAAATGAGTTGGAAAATATTAAAGAAATAGATTTAGCATTAGGAAATAATGAAAAAAGTAAGATAGTAGAAATAGTTGAAGAATATCAAGAAAATAAGAATAAAATGGAAATAGTACAAGATATAATGAATCAAAAGGATTTTGTGGATTTGGGAGAGGTAACATATACATCTAAAACAAGAGCTACAATAAAAATCCAAGATGGATGTGATAGATTTTGTTCATATTGTATAATTCCATATGCACGAGGAAGAGTAAGAAGTAGAAAGCCAGATAAAATTATAGAAGAAGTAGAAAAAATTGCTCGGAGAAGGAATTAAAGAAATTGTAATAACAGGAATACATATAGCTTCATACGGAAAAGATTTTAAAGAAGAATATAAATTAATAGATTTATTAGAAGAATTAAATGAAATAGATGGAATAGAAAGAATAAGATTAGGATCAATAGAACCATTACTTATAACAGAAGATTTTGTTAGTAGATTAAAAAAATTAAAAAAAATATGTAACCATTTTCATTTGTCATTACAAAGTGGGTGTGATGAAACTTTAAAAAGAATGAATAGAAGATATACAACAAGTCAATTTAAGAAAATAGTAAAAATATTAAGAGATAACTTTGAAGAAGTAATGTTAACAACAGATATAATAGTAGGATTTCCAGGAGAAACTGATAAAGAATTTAATGAAACATATGAATTTTTAAAAGAAATAAAATTCTATAAAATGCACGTATTTAAATATTCTCCAAGAAAAGGGACAAAAGCAGCTTTGATGAAAGAACAAATAAATGGTAATCTTAAAGAAGAAAGAAGCCAAAAATTAATTGAATTATCAAATAGAAATGAACAAGAATACAATAAGCAATATATAGGAAAAAAAGTTGAAGTTTTGTGGGAAGAAGAGAAAAATGGATATTATCAAGGTCATACTAAAAACTATATATTAGCATATTATAAAAAAGAAAGTAATATTAAAGAAGAAATAGAAAACAAGATAACAAAAGCAGTATGCAAAGATATACAAAAAGATCATATAATTGTACAAATATAGAGGGAAAAATTGTATAAGATAGAAAAATGTAACAAATTTGTAATTGTTATGTAATAAAGATTTAATATAAAAATGTGATGAAATACTTGATAAATTAAAAAATATATAGTATAAATAAATTAATAATTTGTGTAGTAACTACAAAGGAGGAAAATAAACATGGCAGATTTAGGAGAAGAAAACAAAGTATCAGGAGTTTTCGGAGGAGTAGAATTAGAAAATATAGGTAAAGAACCAGAAAATGCAGGGACAATAAGACAACCAGAAAATAATAAATTAGTAAAACAAGGATTTTGGAATAAATTTAAAGCATTCTGGTTACAAGATATTGATTGGAACAAAGAAATAAAAGTAGAATTAACTCCATATCAACAAAAAGTTGAAGATGAAATTAATGAATTTTTACACCAAGAAATCACATGGGAAAAAGTTCATGACTTCCTATTCCAAGAAATCACATTTGGTAAAAAGAAAGAACAAGCATAACATGTAAATTAGGATACCTATATATAGAAGGTTTGTTTATTATGGGTATATCTTAGTATTTATAATTTGATTGTGAAATTTTAGTAAATTAATAAAAAGGTATAGCAAAATGTAAAAAATTGTGCTATACTTTTTATGTTTTTAAGAGACTAATAAGAAAAGAGAAAATTATGGGAAAAAATAAAACGATTTTTGTGTGTAGTGAATGTGGAAATGAATCTACTAAATGGCTTGGTAAATGTCCTGCATGTAATAGCTGGAATACTTTTTATGAGCAAAAGGTAGTAGATACGAAATCCACAAATAGAAGTAAAGAAATGAGAAGTAATAAACCTCAAACTTTAAATTCATATGAAGCAAAAGAAACAATAAGAACCTCAACAGGGTTTGCTGAATTGGATAGAGTTTTGGGTGGAGGACTTGTAAAAGGTTCATTAGTTCTTCTTGGAGGAGAGCCAGGAATTGGTAAATCTACTTTGATTTTACAGATTTGTGATAAGATTAAAGGAGATGGAAAAGTACTTTATGTTTCTGGTGAGGAATCGGCAGAACAAATAAAAATGAGAGCTGATAGGTTAGGAATTAATAATGATGATATTCTATTTTTAGGAGAGACAGATATAGATGTAGTAAATCAAGCAATAATAGATATAAATCCAAAACTAGTAATAATAGATTCAATTCAAACTATGTACTCAGAAGAAATTACAGCAGCAGCGCGGAAGTGTTAGTCAAGTAAGAGAAATTACTTCACAAGTAATGAGAGTTTGTAAATCAAGATTGATTACAACAATCATTATAGGACATGTAACAAAAGAGGGAAATATAGCAGGACCAAGAGTTTTAGAACATATGGTAGATAGTGTTTTATATTTAGAAGGAGAAAGGTATTTTTCTTATAGAATTTTAAGAGGAGTAAAAAATAGATTTGGTTCAACAAATGAAATAGGAATGTTTGAGATGAGAGAAGAAGGAATGTGTGAAATTACAAATCCATCAGATATTCTTATTTCTGAAAGAGAAGATAATCCAGCAGGTTCTTGTATTGTATCATGTATGGAGGGAACAAGACCTATACTTGTAGAATTACAGGCTTTGACTTCTCAAACTATATTTGGATATCCTAAAAGAACAGCAAATGGTATAGATTATAATAGATTAGCTTTATTAATAGCAGTATTAGAAAAAAGGTGTGGATTACAACTAGGTTCACAAGATGTTTATTTGAATGTTGTTGGTGGATTAAAAATAAATGAACCTTCAATAGATTTAGGTATAATGTTAGTAACAGCATCAAGTTTTAAAAATAAAGCAATACCAAAAGATATGGTGATTATAGGAGAAGTTGGACTAACAGGAGAAGTCAGACGAATTAATGCAATAGAAAAAAGATTAAAAGAAGCAGAAAAATTAGGATTTAAATCATGTATAATTCCAGCAAGTAACAAAAGAGACTTGAAAGATAATTTTAAATTAGATATAATATATGTTAGAAATATAAATGAAGCTATGAAAAAAATAGGTTTATAAAGGAGATTTGTTTTGAGAAAAGGTAAAGAAGATAATATTACAGAAATTCTAAAATTAATTGCTCCTGGTACTCAGATTAGAGATGGTTTAGAAAATATTTTAAGAGCAAAGACAGGAGCTTTGTTGTTAATAACAGATAATAATGATGTATTAAAAGAAGTTGTTGATGGTGGATTTACAATAAATGAAGAATATACATCATCAAAATTATATGAATTAGCTAAAATGGATGGAGCAATTGTTTTAAGTGGAGATTTAAAAAGAATATTATATGCAAATGCACAATTGATACCATCACATGAGATACCAACATTAGAAACTCGGAACAAGACATAGAACAGCTGAAAGAACTGCAAAACAAACAGGAGAATTAGTTATTAGTATTTCTCAAAGAAGAAGTATAATAACAGTATTTAAAGGAAATGATAGATATATATTAGAAGATACAGATGTAGTATTAAATAAAGCAAATCAAGCAATACAAACATTGGAAAGATATAAGAAAGTATTTGATAATAAATTAAATTTATTGAATGAATATGAATTTAATGATATAGTAACCTTACAAAATGTATTAGTTGCAATACAAAGAGCAGAGATGGTAATGAGGATTGTAGAAGAAATTCAAAGACAGATATATGAATTAGGTGATGATGGAAGACTTGTTAGAATGCAATTGGAAGAACTAATAGGCGGTCTTGAAAAAGAGGAATTATTAATAATAAAAGATTATATAGTTCCACGGAAAGAAAAAACAGACGCCAGAAAAAGTAATACAAGAATTAGAACAATTACCTTATGAAGATTTATCAAAAGATGCAGTAATTGCAAAATTTTTAGGATATGGAACATTTGATAATTATGATGAAGTAGCAGTATATACAAAAGGATACAGAATACTAAGTAAAGTCCCAAGGATGCCGTCAAATATAGTAGAAAATTTAGTAGGATCTTTTAAGTCATTCCAACATATTTTAGCAGCTGATATTGAAAGTTTAGATGATGTTGATGGTATTGGTGAAGTTAGAGCAAGGACTATAAAACAGTCATTAAAAAGAATGCAAGAACAATTCATATTTGATAATTTAATTTAAAAAATAAGCATAAAAGAGAAAGGAAATATAAAAAATGAAAAAAGTGAAAAATATTTTATGGATAATAGCACTAGTTTTAGTGATAGTATTAATAGTAGGGGTAGGATATGGCTATTATAGAAAAGCTACAATGAAAGTTGAAAACCCAGTAGCAACAATGGAAGTTGAAAATTTCGGAACAGTAAAAATAGAATTATATCCAGATGTAGCACCAGAAACGGTTGCAAACTTCATAGCACTTGCAAATAATGGCTTTTATGATGGATTAACATTTCATAGAATAGTAAAAGATTTTATGATACAAGGTGGAGATAAAGAAGGAACAGGACAAGGTTCTGCAACAATAGAAGATTTAAAAGGAAATGGAGATACATCAACTTATTCAATAAAGGGAGAATTTATATCAAATGGAGTAAATAATACTTTAAAGTTTGAAGAAGGTGTAATTGGAATGGCAAGGAATGATTATACTTCATATTCTTCAACATTAACAGAAGAATCATACAATTCTGGAAGTTCACAATTCTTTATTATGACAGCTGATAATACATCTTTAAATGGATATTATACTTCATTTGGAAAAGTTATTGAAGGAATGGATATAGTACATAATATAGAAAATGTAGAAGTAAAAGCAGCAGATGATAGTGAAGAAACAGGAAATACAGAAGTTAGTACACCAGTAAATCCAGTTACAATAACATCAATAAGAGTAGAAACAAACGGAGTATATTATGGAATGCCGGAAACATTGACACCATTTGACTATATGTCATGGCTATATCAACAATATGGATTAGATCCTAGTGCTTTAACAGGAGAATAATCAAAGTAAGAAATAATTAATAAAATTTTAAAAAACAGTTGACAAATGGGTGGGAAGTTAGGTATAATATTAAATGTGCTTAACTTATAACTGTGCACGTAAACAATGGTGGATGTAGCGTAGTTGGTTAACGCGCCAGTTTGTGGCACTGGAGACCGTGGGTTCGAGTCCCATCTTCCACCCCATTTGAATTTAATATTGGGCTGTAGCCAAGCGGTAAGGCACCAGACTTTGACTCTGGCATGCGCTAGTTCGAATCTAGCCAGCCCAG
>CALXKA010000003.1 GCA_944388765.1 uncultured Clostridia bacterium | reverse complement strand
ATGAAGATTATCTACAGGCAAGCGACGAGGTTAATGAAAAAAGTCTACAGATGAGCGACCACACATGTGGAGTGTGTAGCGTTGTTAGAGTTAAAGAATTACTAATAATACTAGAATTTAATAGCTTTCAAGATACAACAGTGTTTCACAAAAGAGGCGGATTTGGACTAGAAAAAGTACAAAATTTGTTGTATTAAGAGATAGAAAAATTATTGAATACTATTTAAGTATTTCAGAAGAAATATAGCTTGAGGAAAGAAATTAAGAAAGTAATGGCAGGTAGAATTATAGAGAAAATTAAAGATAGTTATAAGGAAATTACAGATAAAGAAGGGTGATGGGAATATTTGATAAAATATTATGAAATGTCAGAAAAATGTAAAATATGATAAAGGAGAATAAATAAAATGAATAATATATTTAGTATTATTGAAATAGGAAGTAATAATACTAAAACACATATATACAAAGATGAAGATATAATATATGAAAACACTACCACAATTGAATTTAAGAAAAACTATAAGAATGAAAATAAAATTAATGAAAATGACTTAGATAGATTGTGCGAAGTAATAAATAATGCTTTGAACTATACAAAAAATATAAGTATTTATGGATGTAGTATATTTAGAAATATATCTAAAAAAGAGTTAAATGAAATTAATAAAAAATTATATAACAAATTTAGTCTACAAATTCAAGTTGTATCTCAAGAAGATGAAGCAAATTATACAGCACTAGGTTGTTATAATAATATAGAATATAATGGCAATATTTGTGTTTTTATAGGTGGAGGAGGCTCTATAGAGCTTATATTTGTAAATAATAAAAAAATCATTGATAAAAAATATTACAATTTTGGAGTTGTAGATATTACAAATAAATTTGATACCCTAAAAAATGATATCCCAAATTGTTCTTTTAGTGATGTTTATAAATTTGTGAATGAATTGATAGGAGATATAAATTTTAAAGCAGATGTTTTAATATTAGCGGGTGGAGATCATTTATATTGGTATAATAATGCAGGATATAAATTAATAGATAATACTTTGTATAAAAATGAAAAACAAAAATATATGCTAACAACTGAAATGAGTGACAATTATGATAAAGATGCTTTAGTAACATCTTTAGATAGAATTAGACAAAATAGTGATAATCCTAAATGGTTTGATGGTTCAAGAGCAATGAAAGTAACCACTAATTTAATATCACATAAAATTGATGCTAAATATATTATACCTACAAAAATAAATATGGAAGATGGATTAAAAGTCAAAAGAATATAAAACCTCAATTAAAATTGAAGGTAGGTGAGAATACATTGTACAATACCTATACACATTGAATGACAAGCCCACAAATGTTAATAAAAAATTGAGATTTTATAATAGATATGACAACAAATAAAATGAATTACTAGAAACAAAAAATAATAAAGGAGAAATGAATATGTTTAGCTTCAATCATGTAAGTATTAGTACTGATAATTTAGAAAAAAGTCTAGAATTTTACAAAAAGTTTGGGTTTAAAATAAAGAAAGAATATCATGACAAAATGATAGATATAGTAATGGTTAGCTTAGAAAATATGATATTAGAAATATTTCATTATCATCAAGAAGAGAAACCATTACCAGAGCATTCAAAAAATTTAGAAGTAGATTTAAAAACGGTTGGAAATAAACATTTTGGATTAGGTGTGAAAAATATAGAAAAAGCTAAAAAATTCGTAGAAGAAAACAATTTAAATGATTCAGATATTATTATAAATAAAGGAAGACTTGGAAAGCCATATTTTTTCATTAAAGATCCAAATGGAATTTTGATGGAAATAATAGAGGAAGATTAGGATTATGGAAGGGTAATATATATATTTAGATTAAAATGAAATAAAAACAAGTAAAATATTAACAATAAAGGATATTTTTGAGAGATTTAATAAAAGAAATAATGAAATATTAATGATATAAAGGGGCGGCAAAATGAAAAATTTGATAAACATGTTAGATAAAAATACTAAAATAAATATTAAAGGTACAAAATATATAGTAAAGACTAAAACATGGTACTCAATAGAAGAAGATAAAACAACATCATATATAAAATGTGAATTAAATAATAATAAAGTATTAGTTATAATACCAGATGATGAGCTGATATATATAGAAAAAGTAATTGAAAATATGAAATATGAAAGAATATCAGAAAATGAAATAAAATACAATAATATGACATTTTATAAAACAGGAGAAGGACATCAATTTATTACTAATATAGAATTTGGAAATGAAAATGAAGTAGAAGGCAAATGTACATTTGAAGATTATGAAGCGGAAAACAATATAATTAGTCTAGGTATATTAACAGAAAAAAGAAATGCAAAAGCAGACATTTATGCAGATATTTTGAGTATAGAAGACATAGAAGTTAAATAGCTTTTATTAAATATCGACTGCGCAGAAAAATATAGTTAGGCAATGATGAAAATCGGAATAAAGCTTTTGTAGAAGATATAATGATAGAAAAATTAATTATAATAAAGGAATAAATAATGAAATTAGAAGATTTAGAACCAAAATATGATGAATTACAGAAAAAATATGGAGCAAAAGAATTAGACTCTATTTATAACGGAGGATGTATAAAAAATCCAGATATTTGTTTTGTTTTTATGAATCCAACAGGGAGAAACATAGCAGCATCAAAAGAGTGGAAAGGAATAAAATCTCCATGGATAGGAACTAAAAATGTTTGGGATTTATTTTATCAATTAGATTTAATAAATGAAGATATTTATAAAAAAATAAGGGCCATAAAAGGTAAAGAATGGACAGAAGAATTTGCTAAAAATGTATATAAAGATGTAAAACAACACAAATATTTTATTACTAATTTAGGAAAATGTACACAAGTGGATGCAAGAGAGCTTCCAGATAGTGTTTATGAAGAGTATCTAGATTTATTAAAACAAGAAATAGAAATAGTAAATCCAAAAGTAACAATTTTATTTGGAAACCAAGTAAGTTCTATCGTTTTAGGACAAAAGATATCTGTTTCACAATGTAGAAAAAAATTATTTAAACTTAAAATTAATGGAAAGGAATACAAATTCTATCCTGTATATTACCCAGTAGGAAATGGAAGATTTAACATTAATAAATCTATTGAAGATATAAAATGGATTTTAAAAAATGAAATAAATAGTTGAAAGGAAGAAAGCTTATGAATAAGCCTATAATAGGCATAGTGGCAAAACATTATGATAAATATGAATCAAGTAGAATAAATACTTTTATAGGAGATGAAATAAAACAAGCCATATTTGATAATAACGGAATTGCAATTGCAATATTGCCAACCGAATCAGAAATTAATTATAGTGGAGATGAGTATAAAGATAATTTATTATCAAAAGAAAAGGAAAATTTGATTACACAAATAAAATTATGTGATGGTATCATATTGCAAGGAGGAACAGCGACAGACAACTATGAAAGTATAATAGCAAAATATTGTTATGACAATGATTTACCAATATTAGGAATATGTGCTGGACAAAACAATATTGTTAGAGCATTAGGTGGAACAACGTATAAAATTAATAATCCGGATAAACATAATGTGTCATTTGATGAATATATACATAGTATAAAAATAGATAAAACATCTAAGTTTTATAATATAGTTAAAACAGATAAAATGATGGTAAATTCTATACATAAACGAGCAGTAAAAGATTGCCCAAAATTAGATAAAGTTGCATTTTGCGAAGATGGATATCCAGATGTTATAGAATCTAAGGATAAAAAATTTTATATTGGAGTTAGATTTCATCCAGAAAGCTTATACAAAAAAGACTCAAAAATGAATATGATTTTTGAAGCATTCATAAATGCTTGCAAAAATAGTTAAAGGAAGTAAGAATATGGGAAAAGTTTTAAGAGTAAGAGAAGTAGGAGATCCTATTCTTGAAAAAATATGTGAAAAAGTAGATATAAAAAATATAGATAATGAAATTTTGGACATTATAGAAGATTTAAAACAAACATTAGAATTTGGAGTAGGATTAGGAATTGCTGCACCGCAGATAGGCATAAATAAAAGAATTATTGTAGTAGGTGCTAAAAAAGAAAATATAAAATATAATAACGCAGAAGAAATACCAGTAACTGCCATGATAAATCCTACGTGGAAGAATTTGTCAAAAGAAACAGACATACAATACTAAGGTTGTATGAGTGTTCCTAGTATTAGAGGTAGAGTAGAAAGATATAAGAATATTGAATTAATTTATTATAACGAACAAGGAGAAAAAATAGTAAAACAATTAAATGGATTTTTCGCAAGATTAATTCAACACGAATGTGATCATTTAGATGGAATTGTATTTTTAGAAAGAGTAAAAGAACCTAATGGATTTACAACAGTTGAAAATCTAAATAAATATAATTTAAGAGAAAAATTTACCAATATAGGAGAAACATCAAATGAATAATAAAATAAAGCCTATAAGAAAAGCAGTTAGATGCTATTTAATAAAAGATAATAAAGTGGTAGTAACAAAATATAAAGAAAGTAATAAAAAAGCAGGGTATTATGAAATACCAGGTGGCAAAATTGAAGAAGGAGAAACAGCAGAGCAAACAGCTATAAGAGAAATGAAAGAAGAAACGGGACTAAAAATTAAAGACTTGAAATATAAGGGAAATATGCTTGTTGAATACCCAAATAGAATATTTGACTTTGAAGTATTTATATGTGATGAGTATAAAGGAAAACCACAAGATTTTAAAGAAAATACATCAGAATGGATAGAGATTAATGAACTATTAAAAAAAGAAAAAATATTATCTAATATAATCATTTTAGACAGATTTTTTATAAAGGGATTAACCAATGATGAATATAGCTTTAAAATGCATATACAAGTAGATGAAAAAGAAAATATTTTAAGTGTGAATTATAAATTGGAGGAGATATAAATGGAAAATTATTTTATAATCCATGGTTCATTTAGTAGCCCATATTCAAATTGGATAGGGTGGTTACATGATTTTATAGAGGATAATGGAAAGCAAGTATATGTGCCAGACTTTCCTATTGGAATAGGATACCAAAATTATGAAAATTGGAGTAAACTACTTAAATACTATTTGGATTTAAGATTAATTAATGAAAATACTACTATAATAGGACATAGTATAGCGCCAGTTTTTATAGCAAAATTTTTAATTCAAAACAAAGTAAAAGTTAAAAAATTAATATTTGTGTGTGGATTTAATAATTATTTAGGAATAAACAAAGAATATGATGCTGTCAATAAGTCTATGTATTTAGACAATCTGGAAAATGTAAAGCAATATGCAAAGGAAATAGTGTGTTTTTATTCAAATAATGATCCATATGTAAAGTATGAAGTTGAAAAAGATTTTGCAGATAAAATTGCAACAAAGCAAGTTTTTATTCCTAATGCAGGACACATTAATAGTGAAAGTGGATATGATACATTTGAAGATATTGTAGGTTATCTATAATACATAAATTTTAATAAAGTACCAATAAAATGGTGCTTTATTTTTAGTAATATTATGTATATAGGTATTAAAATATATATAAAAATTTATATGCCTAATTGAGAAATTTGAAAATCTATGATATAGTAAGGAAAATAAAAATTCTAAAAGGTGATAAAAGTGCAAAATGTAAGAGTAGAAAATATACTAAATGGATTGTCAAAATCAAATTTTAGAAATAAATTTCATTTAAAGCAAAAAGATAAAGAATATATAAAAGAAAAAGGAATAGAAAAAATCAGAGAACATGCTTATGATTTTATAAATAAAAGATTAGCACCTAAATATATACCTAATGATGGAAAACAAACACCTATGAAAGGACATCCTGTATTTATAGCACAACATGCTACTGCAACTTGTTGTAGAGGCTGTTTATATAAATGGCATAAAATAAAAGCTGGAATAGAATTAAGTGAAGAACAAAAGGAATATATTGTAAATGTGATAATGGCATGGATAGATAAAGAAGTAAAATAAAATTAATAGTTGGAGAAAATAATGAAAGTATTAAGTCTAACAGAACCGTATGCTACTTTAATTAAAGAAAATAAAAAGAAAATAGAAACAAGAAGCTGGAAAACTTCATATCGAGGAGAGCTATATATACATGCAAGTAGTACTCATATATCAAAGAAATGTAAAGAAAATAAAGAACTTATGAATTTAATAAAAAATAGCTCATTAAATTTTGGGAATATTATTTGTAAATGTAATTTAGTAGATTGCATTTATATGAATAAAGAATATGTAGAGGATATGAAAAAAAGTAATCATCAAGAATACATTTGTGGTGAATATAAAGAAGGAAGATATGCTTGGATATTAGATAATATTCGAATATTAAAAAATCCGATAAAAGCAAAAGGACATTTAAATATTTGGAATTATGAGTATGAAAATAAAATTTCTAGTAAAGGAGAGAACATTAAATGAATATTATAGAAATTTATAGAAAATATTATTTGCCAGAAAATTTACAGATGCATATGTTAAGGGTAGCTGCATGTAGTAATTTGATAATAGATAATTGAAACGGACCAGAAATAGACCAAAAATCAATTATTAGAGTATGTTTGTTACATGATATGGGAAATATGGTGAAAATACCAGAAGATTTTTCAAGCGATGAAGAATTTTTAAAAATAAGAAAAAAATATTTTGATAGATATGGAACTAATGACCATGAAATTAACTTAGAAATAGGAAAACAAGAAGGTCTAACTGAAAAAGAATTAAAAATATTAGATGGAAAAAGATCAAGGAAAAATGAAGAAACATTAAATTCAAATTCATATGAAAGAAAAATTTGTGCTTATTGCGACCAAAGAGTAGCACCAGATGGTGTTACAAGTATAGAAGAAAGATTAGAAGATGCAAAAATAAGATATAAAAATAAACCATTATCAGTATGGTCTAATGAAGAAAAAGCAAATCACTTAATAGATTGTTCTTTGGGGATAGAAAAACAAATTATGAGATATTGTAAATTAAAACCAGAAGATATAAATGATATTAGTATAAAAGAATACATTGAAAAATTGAAAACATATCATATTTAAAAATTATGTAATCAGAGGAGATTAAGATTATTATGAAAAAAGTACAAAGTAGTGAAGCAAAAATTGTAAAAAATAGTGATACCAGCAAATTATTAGAATACAGTATCGGATTAAATGATAAAGATATTGATTTTTGTATTAATACAATTAATGGTAGATATCCTAAAAAAGGATATTGCAGTAATGAAATGTGCAAAGAAATATGTTACATATTAGAAGGAATAGGAACAATCAATAAAAAAGATGAAAAAATATCTTTTAAGCAAGGGGATGTTATTCTAATTGATAAAGGAGAATTTTATTATTGGGAAGGAGATTGTAAAATAATTATGATTTGTACTCCCGCATGGTATAAAGAACAATGTAAATTATTAGAAAAATAAAATGAATTGTGGAGAAAATTAAATGAAATTGTTTTTAGATGAAGTAAAAAATATGATAGAATTAAAAGAAAAATTAAATGAAAATGATAATATACAACAAGAATATAAGGTAGCGGTTATTGTTTATGCATTTGACGAAGATAACAGAATCATCTTTCAAAGAAGAGGGCCAGGTTGTAGAGATGAAAGATTTAAACTAGAAACAATTGGTGGCAGAGTAAAAGAAGACGATATTGATTTCAGAAGTGCTTTATATAGAGAAATAGTAGAAGAAGTTGGAAATGAAGCAAATATCGAAATAGAAGAATTTATAACATCAACTTACGCCAAAACATATGATACGAGAAATAATAAAGAACAAGCATGGGTATATCTTGCATATAAAGGAAAACTAAAAAGCGGCGAATTAAAAATAGCTGAACCTGATAAATGTTTAGGATATGAAAAATATAAAATTGGCAAGGTTGATGAAAATGAATTAAGTAATGGAGCCAAAGAACTATATAAAATTGTAAGTGAAAAATATAGTTATTTAAAATAATTAGAAAAGAGGAAATAGAAGTGGAATATACATTTAGAAATTGTACACTAGAAGATTTTGATCTTTTATTTGAATTAAAAAAACAAAACTTTAAATGGTATGTTGATAAAATATGGGGATGGAGAGAAGATGAGCAAAAAGAAAGACTAAGGAAAGATTTACAAGAACATTTACACCATAAAAAAATTATATTAATTGCTGATAAGCAAATAGGAATATATGTAACACATATAACAGAAGAAGGAGACATGTTTATTAATGAAATAAGTATATTAAAAAAATATCAAAATAAAGGAATAGGAAGAGAGATTTTAGAAAAGCAACTAAAAGAAAATCATCAAAAGAAAATTAGAACTATTTTACAAGTATTTAAAGAAAATCCAGCCAAAAGTTTTTATGAACATTTAGGATTTAAAATATATGGAGAAACACAAACACATTATAAAATGGAAAATATAAAATAATGGAGGTACAATGAAATATAAATTAATAGCAATGGATTTTGATGGTACACTTTTAACAAGTGATAAAAAAATTACAGAAAAAAACAGAGATGTACTACAAAAATATAAAAATAATAAATACATTATTGTTGGAATAACAGCTAGAAATTTATCAAGTGTAAATAATGTTTGTAATATTAATACTTTTAATTATTTGATTTTAAATAATGGGTCTTATATTTATGATGTAGAAAATAATATTGGAATTGATATAGGACATATTAATAGAAATACACTCATAAATATAACGAACAACTTTAAAGATTTTGCAGAACAAATTGATTATTGTTCTTTAAATAAGTATTATATTTATAAAAAAGAAAATATAAAAAATAATGGATTTACAGTTAAGATTAATAGTCTTGAAGACATTAAAGAAATTATAGTAAGAATGAATATTTTTTTAAAGAATAATGAAGAAATTAACAAAAATAAGAAATATATAGAAAGTGAATTTGATGACTTAAATGTTTTTGAAATGTCAGATACAGATAATAACAATTCTAGAAAATGGATTGCACTAAATCCAAAAGGAATTGATAAACTTAAAGCCTTAGAAATATTATGTAAGAAAATAGAAATAAGCCTTGATGAAGTTATATTTTTTGGAGATAGTACAAATGATTTATCAATAATCAATAAAGTTGGATTAGGAGTAGCAATGGGGAATGCACTAAAAGAAGTTAAAGACCAGGCAAAAGAAATAACATTATCCAATGATGAAGATGGTGTAGCAATATTTTTAGATAAAATATTAAAATAGGAAAACTAGTAGTATAAAAGGAGAAAAAAGTGCAAAACAATGAAATATTAAAAAATGTAGATAAGTTAGTAGAAATGTACAAAAAAGGTTTATTAGGTGGAGAGGTAATGCCAGAAGATAGCAATCCACATTTAAATAGAGAGTCAATAGAAAATTATAATTATTATACATTGCCTATGGCACTTAATTATCAAAGAAATTCATACAAACTATGGGAAAGCACAAATAAAACTTGGAATGATAAAGAAACAAATTTTGTATTTAATACAAAACAAGTAAGTGAATATAGTTTTAAACAAGTACAGGAAGCACTTGTAAAATATAAAGTAGCATTACAACAAAATAAACAAACAGAAATATGGATAAAACTATCTAATACAATTAATGAATTATTTGATGGAGATATAAGAAAATTATTTGAAATAAACGAGTATGATGTAAATAAAATAAGGAGCTATATCCAAAAAGAAAATAAGGCTAAATTTCCATATTTATCAGGAAATAAAATATGTAATTACTGGCTATATGTTTTGTACCAATATACAGATATAAAATTTAAGAATATAGAAGAATTAACAGTTGCACCAGATACTCATGTCGTGAAGGCAAGCTATAAATTAGGAATTATAACAGAACAAGAATTAAAGTCAAATAATGTTCAATTAATTGTTATTGACAGATGGAATAAAATTCTAAAAGGAACAAAATATTGTCCAATAGATATACATACACCAATGTGGCTATGGAGTAGAAATGGATTTAAGGAATTAAAATAAGATAAAGAAAAATGCTCAGGATTATTTAATTGAGATTCTATAAGATATACACTTGGGAGAATTAGATAGTTGATATAAAAAATAGGAGAAAATATAAAAATGAATGATGAACTATTAAATATAAAACAAAGAATAATTTCAGATAATGAGTATAAAAATTGGATGAAAAAAATATCTAATCTACAAAATGAATTTGCAATATCTTCTAACTTTAATAACAAAGTTGCACTTGATCATGGAATGGAGCATATGGATAGAGTAGCAAAAAATGTGTATAAATTATTAAAAGAATATGATTGCAGAGAAAATATTTGTATACTTGGATATATAGCAGGATTGATTCATGACATAGGAATGATAAAAGGAAAAAAAGGACATGCTGAAAATGGAGCTAGTATGTCAAAAATATTTCTAGAAAAATTACAATTAATAAATAAAAAAAATATATTAATAGTTACTAATGCAATAAAAAATCATGGGAATGGAGGAATAAATCCCGATGTAATAACTGCATTTTTAGCAATTTCAGACAAAGTAGATATGTGTAAAAAACGTTCATTAGGAAATTTGTCACCAATTCAGTTAATAGAAAATTATAGAATTAATATAAATAATAAAATTTTACAAATTAATTATACAATGGCTAATTTAAAAGGAAAAGAAGGATTATACATTATTCCAAAATCTATTGATATTCCAAAAACATTGGGTGAAAATTTAGGATTAAAAGTTGAATTTTATATAAATGGGCAGTTTGAAGAATTTAAAGATAGAAAAAAATATAAAGGTGAAATATATCAACGAAAGGAACAGCCATTTAATTAAAATATTTAAGGAGACAAAATGGTAAAAAATAAAAAAGTCATTATATTTGATGTTGATGGAACATTAATAGATTCTATTGGAATATGGAATGAAATAGATAAAGAATTAATAAGAAGAATAGGAAATAGAAAGATTGATGAAATAGATATAGCCAAACAAAGAGATGACAAATTAAAAGAATATAGTAAATATAAAGATGCATATTTAGAATACTGTGAATTTTTAAAACAAAAATATAAATCTTCAATGTCAAAAGAAGAAATAAAAAAATTAAGATATGAAATTGCAGAACAATATTTAATGGAAAAAGTAGACTATAAACCAAATGCAGAGAAAGTCTTAAAATACCTAAAAGAAAATAAATATATATTAGTTATTGCAACTACTACCAATGATCATACAATACAAATATATAAAACAATTAATAAAAACATAATTAATAAAGCAAACTTTAATGATATTTTTACATTAATATATTCAAAAAATTCTGTAAAACAGTTAAAACCGAATCCAGAAGTACATTATAAAATATTAAAAGAATTAAATGTTAATAAAGAAGAATGCTTAATAATAGAAGACTCACTTATAGGTGTAGAAGCTGCAAAAAATGCAAATATAGAAGTTGCAACAATATATGATAAATACTCAGATTGTAATAGAAAAGAAATAAACGAATTATCAGATTATAAATTTCAAGATTTTAATGAAATGTTAAATTATATAAAAAAAGAAATAGAGGAATAAATATGAAAAAAATTGATAAAATAGCTCTAATATATATAAAAGATAAAAAAATTCTAAGTACATTATCAAAAGGAAAAGATACATATTATCTTCCAGGAGGAAAAAGAGAAGAATCAGAAAGTGATGAAGAAACTTTAATTAGAGAATGTAAAGAAGAACTAACAATAGATATTAACAAAAATACAATAAAATATTATGGAACATTTGAAGCACAAGCACATGGGAAAGCAGAAGGAATATTGGTAAAGATGACTTGTTATACTGCTGAGATTGATGGGAAAATACAAGCAAGTTCAGAGATAGAAGAAATTAAATGGCTAAATTATAAAGATATAGATAAAATATCACCAGTTGATAAATTAATATTTAATGATTTATATAAGAAAGGGTTAATAGTTTAGGTAAGAGAGTATGAAAAAATTAAATGTAATATTAGTATATGATAAAGATGAAAGTAAGATTCTAATGTGCAAAAGAAAAAAAGAACCATATAAAGGAAAATATAATTTAGTTGGTGGAAAAGTGGAAAAAAACGAAGATGAACTACATGCAGCATATAGAGAATTACAAGAAGAAACAGGGATAACAAGTAATGACATTACATTAACTCATATAATGAATTTTCAATACATAATGAAAGATATAGAATTAGAAGTCTATGCCGGAAAATTGAATAAAGATATAAAATTAGTAGAAGAATTAAATAAGTTATATTGGATAGACAAAAATGAAAACTTTTTTGATTTAGAAAAATATGCAGGAGAAGGAAATATTGGACATATGCTACAACAAGTAGAAATTTATAAAGATAAAATATAGAAGGGAGAAAATATGCAAGTAATAGTAGGCGGTATAATTGAAAAAGATGGTAAAATTTTAATGGTACAAGAAGCAAAAAAGAAATGCTATGGAAAGTGGAATTTTCCAGCAGGTCATTTAGAAGATAAAGAAACAATATATGATGGAGCAATTAGAGAAATATTTGAAGAAACAGGTTGTAAAGTAAAATTAATAAATGCATTACCAATAATAAATTCAAGGTTAGAAGGTGAGACATTCATATTAATAAACTTCAAGGCAGAACTAATAGAGGAGAAAATAAACTTTAATAAAGAAGAAATTTTAGATGTGAAATGGATTGATAAAAAAGAAATAAAAAATATGAATCATGAAAATCTAAGAGATGAAAAACTAATAAAAAAGACAGTAGAAATACTTGAATCTAACAAGCTATATCCATTAAATATGATAGAGATCTTATCTTAATATAAACCAAAAAAAGGAGATGTAAAATAAATGAAAATATTAATGGGAACAAAAAATCCAGGAAAAGTACAAGGTGCAAAAGAAGCATTTGAAAAATATTTTGATAATATTGAAATAGAAGGAATAAAAGTAAGCTCAGAAGTTGGAGATCAACCAATAAATGAAGAAATACTACAAGGAGCCCAAAATAGGGTTAAAAATCTAAAACGATATGCAAAAGAAAATAATATAAAAGCAGATTTATATATTTCAAGTGAAGCAGGAATTACAAATCTTTTAGGAGAATGGATTGACATTAATTTAGCAGTAATAGAAAACGATGATGGAGTTCAAAGTACTGGAATAAGCCAAGGCTTTCCTATTCCTGATAAATACATAGATGAAATAAGAAAAACAGAATTAGGAAAAGTAATGGATAAAATATTTAATGGACAAGAACTAGCAAAAGGAAAAGGCGGAATTAGTTATCTGACAAAGGGAGAAGTATCAAGAATTGACTTAACAAGAAATGCTTTTATCATGGCACTAACGAAATATATTAATGGAGACATATGGAGGTAAATTAAGTGCTATCAATATTAGATGTAAAAAGAAAATTACCAAAAGATTTCATAGATGAATTATATGAACAATATACACCATTAACAGTAGATAAAATTTTAAAGGGAATGTCTGGAAATAGAAATACTACATTAAGAGTAAACACAATAAAATATAATATACGAGAGTTAATGAGTTATTTAAAACAAAATAATATAAAATTCGAAAGAGTAGAATGGTACAATGATGCTTTAATAATAAAAAATGTAAATGAAAAGCAAATACAAAAATTAGATATATATGAAAAAGGATATATGTATATACAAAGTTTGTCAAGTATGGTGCCACCAATAATTTTGAATCCAAAACCTAATGAAAAGATACTAGACTTAACAGCAGCACCCGGAAGTAAAACAACTCAAATTGCAGCAATGATGAATAATAAAGGATATGTTCTGGCAAATGAGTTAGATGGTATAAGATGTGAAAGATTAAAATATAATATTGGAAAACAGGGAGTAGAAATTGTAGAAGTTATAAACCAAAGAGGAGAAAAAGTAGGAGACAAATATAAAGAAGAATTTGATAGAGTCTTACTTGATGCACCATGTAGTGGTGAAGGAAGATTTCTAGGAACAAATGTAGGAACATATAGAAACTGGTCAACAAAGACAGTAAAAGATCTTGTGAAATTACAAAGAAAACTATTTAAAAGTGCGTATGAAGCTTTAAAATTAGATGGTGTAATGGTATATTCAACATGTACTTTAAACAAAAAAGAAAATGAAGAAATGTTGCAATGGGCAATAGAAAATTTTAATATAAAATTATTAGATATAGATATAGAATTTAAAGAAAAGATGAATGGATTTAATGAAGGACTAGAAAAAAGTATTAATAAAGCAATAAGAATATTACCATCAAAAAACATGGAAGGATTCTTTGTAGCTAAATTAAAGAAAATATAACAAAAAGGAGAACAAAAAATGACAGACTTATTAATTAATATATTCATAAAAGATAAAGATATTAAAGATACAAAAGTAAGAGCAAAATATGGAACATTATCAAGCATAACAGGGATTATAGTAAATTTTATATTATCAACTGTAAAAGTAATAATAGGTATAATTGCAAATTCAATGTCAATAATTTCAGATGGATTAAATAATATAACAGATGCAGGTTCATCAGTAATAACAATGATTGGATTTAAAATGTCACAAAAAAAAGTAGACAATGATCACCCATGGGGGCATGGAAGAATGGAATATATAGCAGCATTTATAGTAGATATGTTAATAATATTAGTTGGAATTGAACTATTAAAATCATCAGTAGATAAAATAATAAATCCAAATATGCCAGAGATAAGTACAATAACAATAACAATATTAGTAATTGCAATTATTGCAAAATTATGGTTATTTGTTTTCTATAAAAAAATAGCAAAAATAATAAATTCAGAAGCAATAAAAGGAAATGCATATGATAGCATATCAGATGTAATATCAACATTTGTTGTTTTATTATCTGCAATTGTTGCTAAATTTTCAAATATTTCAATAGATGGATATGTAAGTATATTAGTTTCAATATTTATTTTATTTACTGGATTTAAAGCTTTAAAAGAAACGGTTGATATATTATTAGGTGCAAAACCAGATCCAGAACTAGTAAAAGGAATAGAAGAATTTACAAAAAAATATGACATGATAGTAGGAATACATGATATGATGATACATGATTATGGTCCAGGAAGAAAAATAGTATCATTCCATGCAGAGGTGCCTTCAAATAGTGATATATGTATGGCTCATGATATAATAGACCAAATGGAACAAGATATATATGATGAATTTAATTGTATTACAACAATACATATGGATCCAATAGAAGTAGATGATGAAGAAATAAATAAAATGAGAAAAATAACAGAAAATATAGTTAAAGATATTAATAAAAACTTTTCAATACATGATTTTAGAATGACAAATGGAGGAGGAAGGGTAAATCTAATATTTGATTTAGTTGTACCAAGAGAAGAAAAAATTGATAATGATAAATTAAAAAAACAAGTACAAGAAAAAATACATAGTAAAAATAAGAAATATTACGCAGTACCAAAAATAGAACACTCATATGTATAGGAGGAAAAGATGAAACTATTATTTGCAACAACTAATCCGGCAAAAATAAAAAGATATAAAAGTAGGTTAGCTGAAAATGGAATAGAATTAATAACAATAAAAGATTTAGACTTAAAATTAGATATAAATGAAAATGGTAAAAATGCATTAGAAAACGCATACATAAAAGCAAAAACATATTATGATGCAACAAAAATCATAACGATTGGAATGGATGATAATCTATTTATAGAAGAATTACCACAAGAAAAGCAACCAGGAACACATGTAAGAAGAGTAAATGGAAAAGTACTAACAGATGAAGAAATGATTGAACATTATTCAAATTTAGCAAAAGAATTTGGTGGAAAATTAACTGCTAAATGGGTATATGGAATGGTAATATATAACGGAAAAGAAGCAAAAGAATATACATGGAGCAAAAGCCATTTCTATTTCGTAGATAAACCATGTGATAAGAGAAATCCAGGATACCCATTAGATTCTATAACAATTATACCAGAATATAATAAATATTATTTAGATTTAGCAAAAGAAGAAAAAGAAAAATATAAACAAAACACGAATACAAATAATGTAATTAATTTTATACTACAAAATATATAATAAAAAGAGGGACCCTATTTCAGGGCACCCTCTTGTGTTTAAGAAATCATCTGTATGAGTTCTCCAAAATAACGGATTTTCCTTACTTTGATTTCAAAAGGTAATTCAGCTTTGAAAACATTAAATAATGCTTCATCATCTTTATAGATAAAAGCACTACGTTGTGAGTCAGATTTTCGACTTGCAACACATTTAGCTTTTTCCATAAAAGCTATTATTCCTTTCCGAGATCCTGTTAGCAACACATACATTTCCTCGACATCATCGTTGCCGAGATAAGGATAAAATTTTTTGCCTTTCATATTTGTAAACTCCTTTTCAAGAATCGTTTATATACTAAGTATACAACATTAATAATATTATGTCAAACAAATGAAACGATAATAAATTGTGAATTAATTGTGAAAACACTACTAAAAACAAGAAGACTGTGGTATAAATATAATGATGTAAAGTTCTAAGGAGGAAAACATATATGTTAAAACTAAAAAATATAACAAAAGAATATGTGTCAGGAGATACGAAAGTAGAAGCATTAAAAGGAATAAATATAGAATTTAGAAAAAGCGAATTTGTGTCAATATTAGGACAAAGTGGATGTGGAAAAACAACACTTTTAAATATTATAGGAGGATTAGATAGATATACAAGTGGAGATTTAATAATAAATGGAAAATCAACAAAAGATTTTAAAGATAAAGATTGGGATGAATATAGAAATTATTCAATAGGTTTTGTATTCCAAAGTTATAACCTAATACCACATCAAACTGTACTTGAAAATGTAGAATTAGCACTTACAATATCAGGAGTATCTAGAAAAGAAAGAAAACAAAGAGCAATAAAAGCCTTAGAAGATGTGGGGTTAAAGGAGCAAATTCATAAAAAACCAAACCAATTATCGGGTGGTCAAATGCAAAGAGTTGCAATTGCAAGAGCATTAGTAAATAATCCTGATATTATTTTAGCAGATGAACCAACAGGAGCATTAGATACAAAAACAAGTGTACAAATAATGGAGATATTAAAAGAAATATCAAAAGATAAGCTAATTGTAATGGTAACACATAATCCAGATTTAGCTAAAAAATATTCTAGTAGAATAGTAAAAATACTAGATGGAGTAATAACAGATGACTCTAAACCATTTACAAAAGAAGATAAAGAAAAGGAAAAAGATACAAATGTAAAAAGTGGAAGAACTTCAATGAAGTTTTTTACGGCTTTAAGGTTAAGTTTGAACAATTTAATGACTAAAAAAGGAAGAACAATACTTACTTCATTTGCAGGAAGTATAGGAATTATTGGTATTGCACTAATTCTATCAATATCAAATGGAGTACAAAATTATATAAATAGAGTTGAAGAAGAAACATTATCATCATATCCAATAACAATAGAAGAATCAACAGTAGACTTATCAAGTATGATACAAAAATTGATGGGAGAACAAGAAGAAGGAGAAATAACAAAAGAAGATGGAAAAATATATTCAACAGATGTAATGACAGATATGATATCAACTTTATCAAGCAAGATACAAAGTAATAATTTAACAGAATTAAAAAAATATATGGAAGAAGAAAATAATGAAATTACAAACAATGCAAATGCCATTCAATATAATTATGATCTAAAATTAAATCTATATAAAGAAAATACGGAAGATGGCATAGTTAAAGTAAACCCTAGTACAACAATGAATGCACTTGGAATGGGTGATATGCTAGAAGCTAAGGAAAATTCAAGCATGAGTGCAATGTTTGGTTCTAGTATGAGTATGTCAAATACAGATGTATGGGAAGAAATGCTAGATAATGAAGAACTATTACATTCACAATATGATATATTAGCCGGTAAATGGCCAGAAGCATATAATGAGGTTGTACTAATAGTAGATGGAAATAATCAAATAAGTGATTACACTTTATATACACTAGGATTAAAAGATCAAAAAGAATTAGAAGAAAAGTGGGAAGCAGTACAAAACGGAGAAGAAGTACAAGAAAGTGAGCAAACATCATACACTTATGAGGAACTATTGAATCTATCTTTTAAACTAATATTGAATTCAGATTATTATGAAAAAGAAAATGGACTTTGGATTAATAAAAGTGATGATGAAGAATATATGAAAGAAAAAATTAATACTGCCGAAAGTATTAAAATAGTAGGAATTATAAGGCAAAATGAACAAAGTGTAGCTGCTGGAATGAGTGGAGGAATCGGATACTTAAAAGATTTAAAAGAATATGTGATTAATAAATCAAATGAATCTGAAATAGTAAAAGAACAAAAAGAAAATCCAAATATAAATGTATTTACAGGATTAAATTTTCCAACAGAGGGAGAAAATGCAACTTTTAATTATGAAGATTTAAGTACAGAACAAAAAATGGCAATAGCAAATTTAAGTACAGAAGAATTAGCAAAAGTAATGGAGACATATAATCAAAATGCAAATGCAAGTTATGAAACCAATTTAGAAACATTAGGAGCAATTGATTTAAATAACCCAGCATCAATTAATATATATCCAAAAGATTTTGATGCAAAAGATAAAATAACAAGTGCAATAAAAGAATACAATCAAAAACAAAAAGATAATGGAAAAGAAGAAAATGTAATTAGTTATACAGATATAGTTGGAGTTATGATGAACTCAGTAAGTCAAATAATAGATACAATAAGTTATGTGTTAATTGCATTTGTTGCAATATCATTAATTGTTTCATCAATAATGATAGGAATAATAACATATATATCAGTATTAGAAAGAACAAAGGAAATAGGAATATTAAGAGCGATAGGAGCATCTAAAAAAGATATATCAAGAGTATTTAACGCAGAAACATTTATAGTAGGTCTAATTGCAGGATTATTAGGAATAGGAATAACAATATTATTGACATTTCCAATAAATAGCTTAATATATGCAATAACAGGAGTTACAATAAATGTAGCACTTCCACCAATAGGAGGAATAATTTTAGTTATAATAAGTATGATATTAACAATAATTGCAGGACTAATACCATCAAAAATGGCAAGTAAAAAAGATCCAGTAGAAGCATTAAGAACAGAATAAAGAAAAGTATTTTAAAGAGCAAGAAAAATCTTAGCTCTTTATTTTTATAGGAAAATATGGTAAAATGAATATGTAAACTAAATAAAGGAGAATAGAAATGGGTAAAAAATATATTCCAAATATAGGTCAAACAGCAAAAATTATAACTTCAAAAATAAAAACAAATTTAGGGAGTAAACCTAAAAAAAGGAAATATACAAGAATTGAAAAATTTAAGACAGGAAAATTTAAAAATTCAGATTTAATACATATAATTAGAGGAATTGAATTTTTAGAAATTGTAGGAGATACAGGATTAGAAGCAATTTTAAGAAATTTAAATTCAGATAATAAAGAATTAAAGCCAGAAACTGTAAAATTGATAACTTTATTAAGGTTAGGAAAGGGACCTTTATTTGATTTTTTGAACATGTATGAGAATAATATGCATTTAAAATTCAATGCAGAAAGAGAAATTGCTAATTTAGAAAACATGTATGACATAATACAAAGTTCAAGAGATGGAATAATAACAAAAAAGAAGAAAATAAAGGATAAAGATAAAAATGGAAAAGAAAAGGATGTTGAAATAGAAATATCTATGTCAGAAGAAGAAATAGCAAGTATTATTAGTGAGTATGAAAACCAACTACATTATATACAAGATAATAAATTTTCTACGTATCTTGGACTTGGTATGAGTCTAGCAAGTATGTTAGGAGCAATTTGTAGTGAAAGTAAAAAATCTAAAAATATAGCAAAAGCATTAGGCATAACTGGATTAATAAGTGTAGGAACTTTAATTGGAAGAAAATATGTTACAAAAGATTACAAAGAAAAAGTAGGAGACAAAATGAGAGATGTTAGAAGATTATCAGGAAATCTAGTAGAAAATGAGCCAAGTAGTGTAATTGAAGAAAAAGACAAACTAAATGAAATAAAAGATAATATACATATAGCTCATGGAGAAGAAATTAAAATTGAAAATAAAGTAAATTTAATGAAAGCAATAGAAATAATATCAATGTCAATACTAACTGGTATGATAGGAGTAGAAAAATTAAAGAATGCAGAAAAACTTGATGCTAAAACTATATCACAAATATTAGTAGAAATAAGCCAGAATAGCTATCTTATAAGAAATATAATGGATAATGTGACTTTTATGTATAAATTTCAACATGAAAATCAAAAATTAAAAGAATATGAAGAAGAAGTAGAAGATATTGTAAGACAAATTGAAGAAAAGCAAGATCCATTAATTGAAATACAAAAACCGTTTGAAAGCTTAGAAATAAAGAATCTTAAAGGAAAATTTTATCAAGAAACAAATCAAGATACAGGAAAAGTAAATTTTAGGCATAATATAGAAATTCCAGAATTTTCAATACGAAAAGGAGAAGTAGTACTATTATCAGGGAAATCAGGAATAGGAAAAAGTACATTTATAAGATTATTAAAAAGAGGAGATATAAATAACAGAAATGCAATATTAATAGATGGAGAAGAAGTAGTAGATAAATTAGGAAAACAATTTATAGCTGTAAAAGCAGATAAAAAGTTAGGAATATATTCTAATGTATTAGAAGAGATAACAGGAAAAGAGTCTATTTCAGAAGTTACAATAGAAGAAAGAGAAAAATTAGAAAAAGTATTAAAAGATGTTAAGCTAGAAAGTGAAAAAATACTAGAAGATTTATCATCAAAGGATTATAATCAATTTTCAACAGGACAAAAAAAGCGATTAGCATTGGCTCAGGCTCTATATAGAACAACAGAAAATCCATCAATAATATTAGTAGATGAACCAGTTGGAAATGTCGAAGATGAATTAATAGATGAACAACTAAAATCAATAATACAAGCAATTAAAGATGTAGGAGCAATGGGAATAGTAGTAACACATAGGGTTGATTTAGCGCAAAGATATGTAGACAAACATTATTGCATAGAAGATGATGGAGTAATGAGAGAAAAGAGGGCTATTGAGAAAGAAGTTGAAGAAAAATAGAAGATTATGTAAAATGATATTGACAAAAAGGAAATAACATGATAAAATTTTATACATAAATTAAGAGTGTACCTAAAATATAAATTTGAGCGGTACAGAGTAGTTAAAATAGATAATTACTTACACAGAAAGTAAGATGAATAAGTCTTGCTAAGGAGTCTTAATAAATGAGATTTCTTAGCAGGGCTTTTTATATTATGAGGGAGATGAGAAAATGAAAAGTTTATTAAAAGAAATGAAAATAAATGAATTAGAAGAAACTATGAAATTAGTAAAAAGAGTTTTTGATGAATTTGAAGCACCCTATTATACAAAAGAAGAAATAGAAAATTTTTATAAATTTGCCAATTATGATAACATAAAAAAACAATTAAATAAAAATATGAAAATTTTTATAATGAAAGATGATAATAAAATCGTTGGAATGATTGCAGTTAAAGATTACTCACATATTGCACTTTTATTTGTAGATAAAAAATATCATAGAAAGAAAATAGCTACAAAACTATTAGAAGAAGCAAAATTTTATTGTAGAAAAAATAATAAAAATATAAAAGAAATAACAGTAAACTCATCTATATGTGGAATAAAGTTTTATCATGCAAAAGGATTTAAAGATACTGATGCACTACAAAAAATTGATGGGATAATATTTACACCAATGAAATTAGATATATATAATTTTAAAAAATACGAAGAAAAAGATTTTAATTATTTATATCAAACAAAAAAAGAATGTTTTAAGTGGTATGTAGAAAAAATATATGGACCCTGGAATGATGAATTTCAAGTTAAGTTTTTTAAAGAGTCTATAAACAAAAATATTGACAATATAAATATTATTACATATAAAAATGAGGTTATAGGAATGTTTACAAATTATATTAATAAAAATAATGAAAGTGAAATAGGTCTATTTTATATAGATAAAAAATATCAGGGAAAAGGTATAGGAAAAGAAATATTAAAAGAGCAATTAAAAATAGACGAAACTGACAAAAGAAATACTATATTACAAGTATTTAAAGAAAATCCGGCAAGATTTCTATATAAAAAAGTGGGATTTGAAATTTATGACGAGACAAAAACTCATTATAAAATGATAAGAAAATTAAAATAAGGGGAGATTAATATGAATGAAGTAGAAAAAATTTTAAATGAATATTATAACAATTATGATGAAGATTCAAGATTAATAAAAGACAAAGCACATCAAATAGAGTTTATTACAACAACTAAATACATAGAAAAATATTTAGAAAGAGGAAATAAAATATTAGAAATCGGTGCAGGAACAGGTAGATATTCAATCTATTATGCTAAAAAAGGGTTTGATGTTAACAGTATAGAATTAATTAATAAAAATTTAGAAATTTTAAAAAGCAAAATAACTAATGGGATGAAAATAAAAGCAATACAAGGAAATGCCACAGATTTAAGCATATATGAAGAAAATAGTTTTGATATTACATTAGTATTAGGACCATTATATCATTTATATGAAGATTTAGATATAGATAAAGCTATAAAAGAAGCTATCAGGGTAACTAAAAAAGGTGGAAAAATTTTTATTGCATATATAACAGATGATGCTGTTATATATTCATACGGGGTGAGAAAAGGAAATTTAAAAAGATTGAAAGAAATTTGTGATAAAAATTGGAATGTTGCTAAGATAAAAGAAGAAATATTTTCAACATTTAAAGTAAAAGATTTTAGTAACTTAATATCAAGATATAATGTAAAAGAAATAGAAACAATTGCAACAGATGGAATCGCACCTAATTTAGCTGAATATATCAATAAAATGGATGATGAAGAATTCGAAATATATGTAGACTATCATTTAAAAAATTGTGACAGAAAAGATTTGATTGGATATAGTTCGCACATATTAGAAATAGTTGAAAAGGTATAATATTTTATAGGGGATGATTAAAGTGATTAGATATTACGAAGAAAAGGATATAGACAAAATTGCAAAAATAATTGTAGATGACTGGAAAATATCATACAAAGGAATAATTGATAGCAATTATCTAGAAGCTTTAAATTATATAGATAGAGCAAAAAATATAAAAGAAAAATATGAAAAACAAAAATCAATTGTATATATAGACAATGAAGATGTAAAAGGATATTGTAGGTTTGGAGAAAATAGAGATAATAAAAAAGAATATGGAGAAATATATGCTTTATATATAAAATATGATGAAAGAAATAATGGAATAGGAAAGAGTTTATCTAAAAAAGCTATGCAAATACTAAAAGATAAAGGATATAAAGAAGCGGTTATATGGTGCTTAAAAGAAAATAAAAATGCAAGAAAATTCTATGAAAAAATTGGAGGAAAGTTATGCAATGAAAGAAAAATAACAATAGGTGATAAACAATATGATGAAGTATGCTATAAATATAATTTAGAATAGGAAGTGATAAAAATGGAATATTTTAAAAAATTATTAGGAGAAAAAATATATTTATCGCCAAGAAACGTAGATGATGTGGAAAAATTTACAGAATGGTTAAATGATTTTGAAACGACAGATTATTTAGGAAGAAGCGGAGCATTAGTAACAATAGAGGCAGAAAAAGAATATTTAGAAAAACATATAAATGAAGAAGCAACATTTGGAATAATTGAATTGAAAACGGATAAATTAATAGGATCTATATCATTAGAAAAAATAAATTACATTAGTAGAAGAGCAACACTTGGAGTTTTTATTGGAGATAAAGAAGCAAGAAATAAAGGATATGGAACAGAAGCAATTAGATTAATATTAGATTATGGATTTAATTATCTAAATTTAAATAATATTAAATTAGATGTAATGGAATTTAATAAAAGAGCAATTGCATGCTATAAAAAATGTGGATTTAAGGAATATGGTAGAAGAAGAAAAGCAGAATTTGCTAATGGAAAATATTATGATAGAATTAGCATGGATATATTAGCAGAAGAATTTAAAGATAGTTATATCAAAAATAAAAATATATGTTAGAAGGAGAAAGAATGAATATATTAAAACCTCAAAAGATTCAAATAGAAAAATTACAAAAAATAGATGATTTAAATTCTGAATTAGAAGAAAACTATCAAGAATTAGAATATAAAATAATAGAAAATATTAATTTAAAAAATGAAAAAATATATGATACAAAAATAGAAAAATCTAAATTTCATAATGTAGAAATATTGGAAGGAAAACTAGAAAATAATACATTTATAGATGTAATATTTGATAATTGTAATTTTTCTAATACTTCATTTGAAAATTCTGCTTTCATTAGATGCGAATTCAATAATTGTAAACTAGCAGGTTCAAATTTAGCAGAAACAAGAATATATAATGTGACATTTAATGATACAAATGCAAATTATATCAATTTATCAATATCAAGTATAGAAAATGTATGCTTTAACAAAACAACTTTAAGAAACAGTAATTTTCAAGAAAATAAGCTCAAAAATGTATATTTTCAAAATAATACAGACTTAACGCAAGCACAAGTGTTTAAGACAAGCTTTAAAAACATAGATTTATCAAATGCAATAATAGATGGAATAGCTATATCGCAAGAAGATATAAAAGGAGCAATAATAGAAAGCTTTCAAGCAATAGAGTTATTATACCTTCTAGGAGTAAAAATAAAAAAATAACATATTGTAAAAAATATACATATATTATAACAACCAGGAGGTATGTATATGTTAGGAAAAAAAGTTATAGGAAATACACCAATGATAAAAATAAATTATAAATTTAGAGGAAAAGAAAGATATGTATATACAAAACTTGAATACTATAATCTAACAGGGAGTATAAAAGATAGAGTAGCCTACTATATTATAAAAAATGCAAAAGAAAGAGGAAATTTAAAAGATAATATGGCAATAGTAGAAGCAACAAGTGGAAATACCGGAATATCAATAGCAGCGCTTGGATCATATTATAACCATCCAGTATATATATTTATGCCAGATTGGGCGAGTAAAGAAAGAGTAGAACTAATGAAAAGCTATGGGGCAAATATTACTTTAATATCCAGACAAGATGGAGGGTTTCTAAAATGTGTTGAGGAAGCAAAAAAATTAGCAAAAGAAAAAAATGGATTTTTATCAAATCAATTTGCAAACAAAGATAATTTCCAAGCACATTATGAAACAACAGGAAAAGAAATATTAGAGCAAATATCAGAGCAAATAGGAGGATTTGTATCAGGAGTTGGAACAGGCGGAACACTAATGGGAACAACCAAAAAATTAAAAGAAAAATTTAAAAACATGAAAATAGTTGCAATAGAGCCAGATAAAATGCCAATAATATCACAAGGAAAAATACTAGGACAGCATAAAATAGAAGGAATTGGAGATGACTTTGTACCAGATTTAATAGATAAAAATAAGATAGACGATATTATCTTAATAAATGATAATGATGCAATAAATATGTCAAGAAAATTATCAAGAAATCTAGGATTAGGAGTTGGAATATCTTCTGGTGCAAATTTAATAGGTAGCATTTTATTAACTGAAAAAATAGAAAATGCTGTAGTTACAATATTTGCGGATGACAACAAAAAATATATGACAACAGATTTATCAAAAGATATAGATGATAATTTAGATTTTATTTCAAACCAAATAGAATTAATAAATTATGTAGAAGTATAAATTTTAAAAGAATCTATTAATTAATAGGTCCTTTTTTTGTATAAAAAAAGAAAAAATAAAAATAATAAATATGAGGAGAAAAATATGTTTAAACCAAGAACTATTTATTATGAAAAAGAAATATTAGAATATCCATTAGGAAAACAACTAATGAAACAATATGAAGATGTAAATAAAGTAGAAATAGAAAATCATAATAATATAGAAGAAATGAGAAAGAAACAAAATAAAGAATTTCCAGAGATGAAAAGAAATTTAATAATAGGAATAAGAAAAACACACAAATTTATAGAAAATCATAAAACATCAGATTATCTAGTACCATATACATCATCAGGATGTACAGCTTCTTGTATGTACTGTTATTTAGTGTGCAATTATAACAAATGCTCATATTTAAGATTGTTTGTAAATAGGGAGCAAATGTTAGAAAAAATAATAAAAACAGCAAATAGTTCAGAAAAAGAATTAACATTTGAAATAGGAAGCAATAGTGATTTAATACTAGAAAATATCATAACAAATAACTTGCCATGGACAATAGAAAATTTTAAAAATAGTAAAAAAGGACATTTAACATTTCCAACCAAATTTGATATGGTTGATGATATTTTACCATTAGATCATAAAGGAAAAGTTACAATAAGGGTAAGTGTAAATCCAGAAGAAATAATAAACAAAGTAGAATTTGGAACATCAAGATTAACTGGAAGAATTGAAGCAATAAATAAATTAAAAGAAGCGGGATATAAAATAGGGATACTAATTGCACCAGTAATTTTAGTAGATAATTGGAAAGAAATATATTTAGAACTAATAAAAAGATTAAATTCTGAATTATCAGAAAAAGTAAAAAAAGATACATTTTTTGAAATAATATTTATGACATATAGCTATGTTCATACAAAAATAAATGAAGAAGCCTTTCCAAACGCAATTAATCTATATAATAAAGAAATAATGACAGGTAGAGGTAGAGGAAAATATATGTACAAAAACGATATAAGAAAAGAAAGTGAAATATTTTTAAGGGAGCAAATGAACAAATACTTTCCCAATAACAAAATAGAATATATAGTTTAAATAATTAACTTGACAAAAAATTAATACAGATGTAGACTACAAGTAAAGTTTACAGCTGTATTTTTATACGCTAAAAACATATAAATTGGGGGAATATATATGAAAAATAAAAAAGTAATAATTGGTATAGTCATAATATTAATAATTATAGCAATAATAGTAGCAACTATTTTAATAATAAACAAAAATGATGAAGAAAAAGCAAAACAATCACTAATAGATTATATGAATTTAATAAACGATAAAAACTATGAAGCAATGTATGAAAAAGTGACAAATATTAATACAATTGATAAAGAAAATTTCATAACTAGAAATCAAAATATATATGAGGGAATTGATAGTACAAACATTAGCATAGAAATTAAAGAAATAGTAAAAGAAGATGATGAATATAAGATTAACTATCATCAAAAGATGTATACATCAGCAGGTGAAGTTGAATTTGATAATTCAGTAAATATGGTAAAACAAGACAAAGAATATAAATTAAGATGGTCATCAAAAATAATATTTCCAGAACTAAATGAAACAGATAAAGTAAGGGTAGAAACAATAAAATCAAAAAGAGGAAGTATCTTAGATAGAAATAATAATCCTCTTGCAGAAGATGGTCAAATCGCATCAGTTGGAATAGTACCAGGAAAATTAGGATCAAATAAAGATGAAAATATAAGTAGAATATCAGAGTTAACAGGTGTATCAGTAGATTATATAAATAAAAGTTTAAATGTATCATATGTAAAAGATGATACATTTGTACCAATTAAAAAGATATCAGATTCAAATACAGAATTAAAAGAACAATTATTGCAAATATCAGGTGTGATGATAAATAAAGAAGATGGTAGAGTATATGTGCTTGGAAAAGAAGCAGGACATTTAATTGGCTATGTGCAAGAAATAAATGCAGAAGAGCTTGAAAAAAATGAAGGCAAAGGATATACATCAAATAGTTTGATTGGAAAATCAGGATTAGAATTAGCATATGAAGATACATTAAGGGGAATTGATGGGACAAGAATATACATACTAGATGAAGAAGGAGAAGAAAAAACAGAAATAATAAAACAAGACAAAAAAGATGGGCAAGATGTAAAATTAACAATAGATAGCAACTTGCAAAAAAATATATATAATCAAATGCAAAATGATAAAGGACTTTTTGTAGTAATGGAACCACAAACAGGAGAGTTACTTGCACTAGTTAGTACACCAACATTTGATTCAAATGATTTTGTAGTAGGAATGACAACAGAACAATGGAATACTTTAAATAATGATGAATCTAAACCACTATATAACAGATTTATACAAAAATATTGTCCGGGTTCAACATTTAAACCTGTAACAGGGGCAATAGGATTAACACTTGGAACAATAGATCCTAATGAAGATCTAGGATATACAGGTACAAGTTGGCAAAAAGATTCAAGTTGGGGAAACTATAATATTACAACATTAACTGCATATAATGGACCAAAAAACTTAATGAATGCAATAATGTATTCAGATAATATATATTTTGCTCAGTCTGTATTAAAAATGGGAACAGAAAATTTTACAAGTAGTTTAAATAAATTAGGATTTAATGAACAAATTGAATTTCCTTTAACACTTGCTAAATCACAATATGCATCTAATAATGGAACAATAATAGAAGGAGAAACAAAACTTGCAGACTCTGGATATGGTCAAGGAGATATTTTAGTAAATCCAATACATATGGCATCTATTTATTCGGCATTTGCAAATGAAGGAAACATGATTAAGCCTAGAATTGAATATAAGGATAGTAATGTTGGAAAAATGTTAAAAGAAAAAGCTATAACAAAAGAAGCAGCAGAAACAATAAAGAATGATTTAATACAAGTAGTTGAAAATGGAACAGCAAGCGATATGAAAATTGAAGGAACAACAATAGCAGGAAAAACAGGAACAGCAGAACTTAAAACTTCAATTGAAGATACAGAAAGTGGAACATTAGGATGGTTTAATTGTTTTACAACTAATAAAGGAGATGGAAATAATTTATTGATTGTAAGTATGGTTGAGAATATACAAGATAACAGTGAAGGAGGAAGCCATTACTTAATACAAAAAATTAGAAACGTAATTTAGTAGAGTAACAAAATAAAAATGTTCAAAACACTTGAAAAATATAAAAAAGTATAGTAAAATAGATATGTCAAAGATGACATACCTTTTACTTAGCTAAAAAGGAAGCACCTAAACTTTTGGCTCAGTTAAAGGAAAAAATAAATTAGGAGGTGTAAATATGACAAAGGAAAGAAAACAAGAAATCATTAATCAATATAAAAGAGAAGAAAATGATACTGGTTCACCAGAAGTTCAAATAGCTCTTTTAACAGAAAGAATTAATGAATTAACAGAGCATTTAAAAATCCATAAAAAAGACAATCATTCAAGAAGAGGTCTTTTAAAAATGGTAGGTAAAAGAAGAAATTTATTAAACTATGTGGCTAAAAAAGATATTAACAGATATAGAGATATAGTTGAAAAATTAGGATTAAGAAAATAATTTTTATAAAAGTCCCATGTTTTTTAGACATGGGCTTTTATGAGGTTATATATTAAATAAGTTTAATATAGTAAAGTAGCTTGTATAATGTGTTATAAAATTCTTTATAATACATTATAGAGGTTACAATCTAATTAAACTTATTTAGTAAAAGTAAGGTGCAAATAATTAGAAAAGGAGAAAAAAATATGTTTAAAACTTATGAAACAGAATTAGCAGGTAGAAAACTTATAATTGAAACAGGAAAAATGGCAGGACTTGCAAATGGAAGTGTATTAGTACGTTATGGAGATACATGTGTATTAGTAAATGTAACTGCATCAAAAGAACCAAGAGAAGGAATTGATTTCTTCCCATTATCAGTAGATTTTGAAGAAAAACTATATGCGGTAGGAAAAATACCAGGAGGATTTTTAAAAAGAGAAGGAAAACCAAGTGACAAAGCAATATTAACATCAAGAGCAATTGATAGACCTTTAAGACCTTTATTTCCAAAAGATTTTAGAAATGATGTTGTGGTTGTAGGAACTGTACTTTGTGTAGAACAAGATAATTCACCAGAAGTTGCAGCAATGATAGGTGCAGCAACAGCACTAGCAATTTCTAATATACCATTTAATGGACCAACAGCAGCTGTAAATGTTGGGTTAGTAGATGGACAAATAGTCATAAACCCAACAGAAGAACAAAGAGAAAAATCAGACTTAACACTAACTGTTGCTGCAACAGAAAAGAAAATAACTATGATAGAAGCAGGAGCAAATGAAGTACCAGATGATATAATGTTAAAAGCTATAAAAGAAGCTCATAAAGAAATTAAAAAACTATGCAAATTTATCAAAAAAATACAAAAAGAAATTGGAAAACCAAAATTTGAGTATAAGTCATTTGAAGTAAATGAAGATATATATAACTTTATAGAAGAAAATTTTAAAGATGAAATGAAAGAAAAAGTGCAAGAAGCTGACAAAGAAACAAGAGATAATAATATTGATGAATTAACAGAAAAAATTGAAAACACATACACAGAAAAATTTGGAGAAGAAGCATTTGAAGAACATAAACAAGAAATAGGAGAGGCAATCTACAAATTAGAGAAAAAATGTGTTAGAGAAATGATTTTTGTTGAACATAAAAGAGTAGATGGAAGAGCATTAGATGAAATAAGACCATTATCATGTGAAGTAGGACTATTACCAAGAACTCATGGAAGTGCTTTATTTACAAGAGGGCAGACACAGGTATTATCAGTTGCAACACTAGGAATGATTAGCGAAGAACAAACATTAGATGGTATAGATACAGAAGAATCAAAAAGATATATGCATCACTATAACTTCCCAAGTTACAGTGTAGGAGAAGCAAGACCTTCTCGTGGACCTGGAAGAAGAGAAATAGGACATGGAGCATTAGCAGAAAAAGCATTAGTGCCAGTATTACCATCAACAGAAGAATTTCCATATGCAATAAGAGTTGTATCAGAAGTACTATCTTCAAATGGATCAACATCACAAGCAAGTATATGTGGAAGTACTTTGAGCTTAATGGATGCAGGGGTTCCAATTAAAAGACCAGTTGCAGGTATTTCAACAGGTTTAGTAACCAACCCAGATAATGATAAAGATTATGTAATGTTAGTCGATATTCAGGGATTAGAGGATTTCTTTGGAGACATGGATTTTAAAGTAGGAGGAACAGAAAAAGGTATTACAGCAATACAAGTAGATATTAAATGCGATGGATTGACATATGATATCATAAAAGAAGCATTTGCAAAAACAAGAAAAGCAAGAAAACATATATTAGAAGATGTAATGCTTCCAGTAATAAGTAAGCCAAGAAAAGAAATTTCTGAATATGCACCAAGGATAGTAAGTACAAAAATTAAAGTAGACAAAATAAAAGATGTAATTGGACCTGGTGGAAAAATGATAAATAAAATTATTGATGAAACAGGAGTTAAAATTGATATAGAAGAAGATGGACAAGTATTTATCTATTCAACAGAAAATGATAAAGCTGAAAGAGCATTAGAAATGATAGAAGATATAGTAAGAGAAATTGAGGTTGGCGGAATTTATTATGGAGAAGTAAATAGATTAATGAACTTTGGAGCATTTATAGATTTAGGATGCGGAGGAAAAGAAGGACTATTACACATATCTCAAATCTCAAAAGAAAGAATAAAAAATATAGAAGATGTACTTCATGTAGGAGATAAAGTAACTGTTAAAGTAACAGACATAGATGAACAAGGAAGAATAAATCTCACAATGAAAGGATTAAAACAAAATTAATTTTTATAATTAATATAAAAAGACTATATACTGGATTTATAATCTATTATATAGCCTTTTAAATATTAATTAAAAGAATATTTTTCCTATTATTAAAAACATCATAAAAAATATTGCTATAAAACTTGAAATCATATATAATAATAAAGAAACAAAAGAACAAGGAGAATGATATGACTAAAAAAAGATTAATAAGCAGAATTATATATTTTTTTACACTAATAATTCTATTTATATTACTATATTTTGCATATCAATATTATCAATTAAATAATTTTAATGATTTTACAAGAAGTGAAACTAATATATATACTTCAAATTTTAAAAGAGACAAAAAGATAAAATATAGCGATAGCAGAAGTTATAAAATAGAATCGCCGGAATATAATGATGCAATGTTTTATAAAACAATAAATGTAGAAAAAAATACACCATACAAAATAACATGTATGGTAAAAACAAACAATATAGAAGCTGAAACTGAAAATTCAGGGATTGGAGCACAAATAGCTATAGAAGGAACAACAGAAAGATCTATTGCAATATCAGGAACACAAGATTGGCAAAAAATAGAACTCATATTTAATAGTAAAGACAGAGAAGAAGTGAATATTGGTTTTAGATTAGGTGGATATTTAGGAGAAGCAAAAGGTGAAGCATGGTTTTCAGATTTTACAATTGAAGAAGGAACAGTAACTAGCAATAATAATTGGAAATTTGCTTGCTTCATATTTGAAACAACAGATGTTACAATAGACAGAAAAGAAGTAAAATTAAATGTAACTCAAAATGATATTACTGATATAAAAAATACAGTAAATAGATTTAAAAATTCATGCAGTGAACTATCAAAAGGAAAGATGACAGCAGATGTAGATATATATCAAGTAAATACACCAATTACAAAGTTATCATATGATAACGAATTTGGATATTATGTAGCACCAGAGGATATAGAAGAACAGATAAAAGATACCATATCTCAAAACGATTATGATCATATTTTTGTTGTAATTAGATTGCGGAGATGAAGAACATGAAAAAGACATAAAAGTAAATGATTGGATAGGATTAGGTTCAATGGATTACTATGGAATAGGATATTCAAATATAAGACTTCCAAATGATTCACGTAGCTATATATATAAATATGATTCAAGAATAAACACATTTCCAGAAGAAGTATTTTTACATGAATTTTTACATTCGTTAGAAAGAAATGCAGGAGAATATGGATATCAGATACCAGCCCTACATGACTATGAAAAATATGGATATGAAAATGAAATATTAGAAGGACAAAAAAAATGGTACACAGACTATATGAATAAAGAAATAAAAACAGAAACTGGTAATATAGGTTTGCCAGAAATAATATACAAATTAAAGCCTGCAAAAAGCAGTGATTTCAATTATTCATATGAAATACAAGATGTCTTTAAAGAGCCAGAAAACTTAATTGAAGAAATCTTAGAAATATTTGATAATTTAGGTAGAAAAATACAATTAGTATATAATTAAAAACGGAGATGAAAAAATGAAAGTAACAGATTTTGATTATGAATTACCAGAAGAACTAATAGCTCAAACACCAATAAAAAAAAGAGATGAATCAAGATTAATGATTTTAAATAGAAAGAATCAAACAATAGAGCACAAAATTTTTAGAGACATAATTGATTACTTAAAGCCAGGAGACGTATTAGTAAGGAATAATACAAAAGTAATACCAGCAAGAATTTATGGAAAAAAAGAAACAGGAGCAAATGTAGAATTTTTATTACTAAACAATATAGAAAAAGATATTTGGGAAACAATAGTAAGACCAGGAAATAAATTGCATGTTGGTACAAAAGTTATATTTGGAGATGGAATATTAGTAGCAGAAATTTTAGATATAATGCCAGGTGGAACTAGAAAAGTAGAGTTTAAATATAAAGGAATATTTAATGAAATTCTAGATGAAATTGGACTTATGCCATTACCACCATATATACATGAAAATTTAAAAGAAAAAGATAGATATCAAACAGTATATGCAAAATATGAAGGATCAGCAGCAGCACCAACAGCAGGGTTACATTTTACAGAAGATTTATTAGAAAAAATCAAACAAAAAGGAATAGAAATCGCAAATGTAACATTACATGTTGGAATAGGTACATTTAGACCGGTTAAAGAAGAAACAGTTGAAGCTCATAAAATGCATTCAGAACATTTCTATATTAAACAAGAAGATGTAGAAAAAATAAATAAAGCAAAACAAGAGAAAAGAAGAGTAATTGCAGTTGGAACGACATCATGCAGAGTTTTAGAATCAATAGCCGATGAAAAGACGGGAATGGTAAAACAAATAGAAGATGATACTCAAATATTTATATATCCAGGATATAAATTTAAGTGTATAGATGGATTAATAACAAATTTTCATTTACCTCAATCTACACTTTTAATGCTAGTCTCAGCATTAGCAAGTAAGGACTTCATAATGAAAGCATATAAAGAAGCAGTAAAAGAAAAATATAGATTTTTTAGTTTTGGAGATGCAATGTTTATAGAATAAAAGGAGAAAAAATGATATTACATACAAACAAGACTATAAAGATAAAACATACAAATAAAACAATAAGACTACCAGAAGATTTAAAAAAACAAATAGATTTATTTTGGAAAGAACAAATAAAAAATAATCAACATCTTTTTAACGGGGAAGATTGGAATGTAACAAAAATGGAAGAATTAAATAATGAAATAATATTACATCTTGAAAAGACAAATTATGCTCATTATTTATATGATGAAAGACATGGAATAGAAGAAAAATATGCATGTCATAAAATATCAAGTGGAGTATTTATAGAAACAATTGATGGATATGCAGTGATAGGCGAATTAGACAAAAATACATCATATCCAAACTGCTTGCAAGTTTCAGGTGGAGGAATAGACAAAGAAGATATATTAAATGGAGAAATTGATATCGTAGAAACTGCTAAAAGAGAACTAAAAGAAGAACTAAATATTGATTTATATAGTAAGAAACAAATAAAAAATTATAAATTTAAATATATAGAAATACCAGAAGGAACAAGACATGCTTATACTATTATCTTAAAAGCAATTTCAAACTTGACTGCAAGACAATTAAATAAACATTTTGAAGAATATAAAAAATGGCTAGAAGATAACAATAAAGAAATTGAATTTAATAAGCTTTATTTTCTAAAAATCGGACATTCAGTAAATGAATTGGATAAATTAGATAATCCTAAAAGAATATATTTAAGACAATTATTAGAAATAGAAGATAAATTAAAAAATGTCAATTAGGGAGTTTTATATATGGAAATAAGAAAAGCTAAAAAAGAAGATATGAAAGATATCCAAAAATTACGATATTTACTTGCAAAATATGAAAAAGATTTAGGATTAAATATTGTTATTCCAGAATGGGCATATACATATGTAGGAGAAAAAGATTTTAATTACTTTTTAAATGAGCAATATATTTTTGTGGCAATCGAAGATAATAAAATTGTAGGATTTATAACAGGAGAAATCTTCAAAAAGAAAGCATGGTATAATGTGCAATTAGGAGAAATAAATAATATATTTGTTTTAGAAGAATATAGACAAAAAGGCATTGGAAAAAAATTAGTGAAAACAATGATAGATACTTTTAAACAAGAAGGAATAACTAATATTGATCTTTATACATTTGGCAATAACATTGATGCAATAAAATTTTATGAAAAAATAGGATTTAAAAAATACAATGTACAAATGTTATATGAAAAAGATAATATATCAAGGAGGAAAAATGAAACCAGCAGTAACATATGAATTAATACACGAATGTAAACAAACAGGAGCAAGAAGAGGAGTAGTACATACACCACATGGAGATATACAAACACCAGTATTTATGCCAGTTGGTACACAAGCAACAGTGAAATCAATGACACCAGAAGAACTAAAAGAAATGGTAGGAGCACAAATAATTTTATCTAATACATATCATTTATATCTAAGACCGGGAAATAAAATTGTAAAAGAAGCGGGTGGACTTCATAAATTTATGAATTGGGACAGACCAATATTAACTGATTGTGGAGGGTTCCAAGTATTTAGTTTAAGTGATTTAAGAACAATAAGTGAAGAAGGAGTTGAATTTAAATCACATTTAGATGGTAGTAAACATTTTTTTACACCTGAATCTGTTATGGAAATAGAAGAAGATTTAGGAGCAGATATAATAATGTCATTTGATGAATGTTGTCCATACCCATCTACATATGAATATACTAAAAACTCAATGGAAAGAACAACAAGATGGGCTGCAAGATGTAAAAAAGCACATAAAACAGTAGATAAACAAGCTTTGTTTGGAATAATCCAAGGAGGATTTTACAAAGATTTAAGAAAGCAAAGTGCAGAAGATTTAATAAAACTTGATTTACCAGGATATGCAATAGGGGGAATAAGTGTTGGAGAACCAAAAGAAGAGTTTTTGGACATTTTAAGATATACTGCACCACTTATGCCAAAAGAAAAGCCAAGATATTTGATGGGAGTAGGAACTCCTGATTATCTTATAGAAGCAGCAATTGCGGGAATTGATATGTGTGATTGTGTTCTACCTACAAGAATTGCAAGAAATGGAACAGCTATGACATGGAATGGAAAAGTTGTAGTTAGAAATGCAACATATGAAAGAGATTGGGGACCACTAGATCCAGAATGTGATTGCTATACTTGTAAAAACTATACAAGGGCATATATAAGACACTTAATTAAGGCAAATGAAATATTAGGAGTAAGATTATTATCAATTCATAACCTTAGATTCTTGACTAATTTGATGGAAAGGGTTAAAATAGAAATAGAGCATGATAATTTAGCAACATTTAGAGATGAATTTTATAAAAAATATGGATATATTAAATAAAGGTGGGATACAAATGAATCTAATCGAAGAAAGCTTCCAAACAAAGGAAGAAAAAAAGAAAAAAAGAACAACAAAAATTATTCTAGCTGCAATTATTATAGTATTTTTAATAATAGTAGGAATTGTTTCATATTTAGTATATATTCAAAGCACAACGTTAAGATTAACACTTAATGGACAATCAAATGAGAGTTTAAAACAATTACTAGTATTTGAAAGTGATGGTACAATTTATGTACCGATAAAAGAAATAGCTAGTTATTTAGGATATGAAAGCTATAATGGAGAATATAGTGATAAATCTGAAAGCCAAAGTAAATGTTATGTACAATCTGAAAATGAAGTTGCAAATTTTACACTAGGTTCAAATACAATATATAAATTAGATTTAACACAAAACAATAATGATTATGAATATGTTCATATAAAAAATCCAGTAAAAGCAATAAATGGAGTCCTATATACAACAACAGAAGGACTACAAGAAGCTTTTAATGTAAGTTTTTCATATGATCAAGAAGCAAATAGGATAAATATATTTACATTACCATATTTAGTACAATTTTACACACCTTATGTATTAGATTATGGATATTCCGAGTTAAGTGAAACTTTTGCTAATCAAAAAGCAATATTAGACAATATGCTAGTAGTAATGAAAGAAGGAAATAAAGACCAGTATGGAGTAATAGATACAGCAGGGAAAACATTATTAGATGCTAAATATGACAATATTACATACTTACCAAGTTTTCAGGATTTCTTAGTAGAAACAGATAGAAAAGTAGGAATTTTATCAAAATCAGGACAAACAAAAGTACAAATAATATATGATAGTATAACTTTAATGGATAGTGATGCAGGTTTATATGTTGCAACAAGAGATAAAAAATCAGGAGTAATAGATACAAATGGAGTTATAAAAATATACATAGAGAATGATCAAGTAGGAATTGATACATCAAAATTTACTGAAAATAATATAAAAAGTAAATATTTATTACTTAACAATCTAATTCCAGTTAAAAAAGGAGATTATTGGGGATTATTTGATAAAAATGGAAACCAAGTTGTAGAATTTAAATATGACAGTTTTGGATATATAGCATCAAATAATAAAGATGCATATAACTTATTAATTATTCCAGACTATAATGTATTAGTAGCATGTATAGATGATAAATATACACTATTAAATGCAGCAGGAGAAGAATTATTCGCAACTATTGCAGATGATATATATATGACAATAAGTGGAGGAGAAAAACACTATTACATTGGAGTAAATGATCAAGTAATTGATGCAGAAGAATATCTAAATGCAAGAGGAGTAAGAAAACAAAATGAAAGTGGTACAAATTCTAATACTAACACAAATACAACTAACAATACAAATACATCTACTAATAATCAAGAACAAAATGCAGAAGATGAACAAAATAGCGATAATAATGAACAACAAGACAATAATCAACAACAAGCACAAGAAAATGAAGAACAAAACAATAATGGAAATGAAGAACAAAATAATAATGAGCAACAATCAGATCAAAACAATGAAAATAACGAAGAAGAAAATAATTAAATATGATGAAAATAGGCTAAAACATAGAAAAATTAGCCTATTTTTCTATTTGACCACTCATTCCAATAGAAAAATTTTAAAAAATAGTGTATAAATATATAGGTGAAAAAAATGAATAGTATAGAAGTAATAAAAAGCGGAATATATCTTCCTAACCATAAAGTAAAAAGCAGTGATTTAGAAGCTAAGTTAGGGCTAGAAAAAGAATATATATATAAAAGAACAGGCATACAAGAAAGATATTACGCAAAAGAGGAAACAATAGAAGAACTAGCACAAAAATCAGTAGATAATTTAATCAGCAAATTTGATAAAGAAAAAAAAGAAGAAATTTTAAAACAAATAGATCTTATAATAGTAGCAACAACAAGTCCATCAAACTTGATGCCAGGGATATCAAATGAAATTCAAAAAAAACTAGAAATAAAAAAGTGCATCTGTTTAGATATATTAGCAGGATGTAGTGGATATATAAATGCAATAGATATAGCACAATTATATTTATCAACTAACAGAGTAAATAAAGCATTAATAATTGGAGTAGATAAACTCTCAGCGTATACAGATAAAAAAGATGTAGGAACATCAATAATATTATCAGATGGAGCAGGAGTACTTTTACTAGAAAGAACAGTAAAAAATAAAAAATATATTTCAAACATAAATGCAGAAATTGATGAAAATAAAATATTAACATGTAAGATAAATGAAAAAATACAGATGAATGGAAAAGAAATATATAAATATGCTGTTACAAATACAATAGAAAATATAAAAGAGCTTTTGAAAAAATCAGAAGAAAAGATAGAAAATGTAAAATATATAATACCACATCAATCAAATAGTAAAATAATGAAATCAATAGATACAAGACTAAAATTAGAAAAAGAAAAAATGTTTACAAATATAAAGTATGCAGGAAATACATTTTGTGCAAGCATACCAATTGCGTTAAATGAAATGTTCGAAAAAAATCTATTAAGTGAAGGAGATAAAGTTATTTTATTAGGTTATGGCGGAGGATTAAATACAGGAAGCATTTTATTAGAAATATAAGGAGGAGTTTTATGAAAAGAGCATTTTTATTCCCAGGTCAAGGAGCACAAATGGTTGGAATGGGAAAAGATATTTATGAAAAATATGAAGAAGCAAAAAAAGTATATGATATGGCAAGTGAAATATCAGGAATAGATGTAAAAAAGATATGTTTTGAAGGACCAGAAGAAGAACTAAATAAAACAGAAAATACACAAATAGCAATTTTAACAACAAGTTTGGCAATGCTAGAAGTTTTAAAATCAAAAGGAATTGAAGCAGAAATAGCAACAGGTTTAAGCTTGGGAGAATATGGAGCATTGATATATGCGGGAATAATTTCTTTTAAAGATGGAATAAGATTAATAAAAAAAAGAGGATATTATATGGGTAATCTATTACCAAAAGAAGAATATTCAATGGCAGCAGTAATAGGATTAGAAAGTTCAAAAATAGAAGAAATTTGTAGAAACTTACAAGAACAAGGAAAATTTGTAGTACCAGCTAACTATAATTGTAGCACACAAACAGCAATATCAGGAGAAACAAATGCAATAGAGGAAGCAATAGAATTATTAAAACAATCAGGAGCTAAAAGAGCAATAAAACTAAAAACAAGCGGACCATTCCATACAATAAAACTGGAAGAAGCAAAAAAAGCATATGAAAAAGAATTAGAAAATATAAAATTTAATATTTTACCAGAAAGTGAACAAAAAGTAAAAGTTATAAAAAACTTAGATGGAACATATTACAAAAAAGATGATGAGATAAAAGAAATATTAGCAAAACATATAATAAGTCCAGTAAGATTTGATAAAGCAATAAATCTAATGAAAAATGAAGGAATAGAAGAATACATTGAAATAGGACCAGGAAAAGTCTTAACAGGATTTATAAAAAAGGATAACAAAGAAGCAAAAACTATTAATATAAATAATTTAGAGACATTAGAACAATTTATTTAAACTAGAATAATAAATTAAAGAAAGGAAGAGAAAAATGGAAGAAAGAAAAACGGTTTTAGTTACAGGCGCATCAAGAGGAATAGGAAAAGAAGTTGCACTAAAATATGCAGATAACGGCTACAATGTAGTTATAAATTATGTATCAGACAAAACAAATGTAGAAGAACTAGAAAAAGAATTTAAAGAAAAAGGTGTAGAGTGCTTGATACTAAAAGCAGATGTATCAAATAAAGAAGAAGTACAAGAATTGGTAGACAAGGCAATTGAAAAGTTTGAAAAAATAGATGTACTTGTAAATAATGCAGGAATTACAAAAGATAATCTATTAATGAGAATGAGTGAAGAAGAATTTAATAAAGTAATAGAAATAAATTTAAAAGGAACATATTTAGTAACAAAAGCAGTTACAAAATATATGATGAAAAAAAGAAATGGAAGTATAATAAATCTTTCATCAGTAGTAGGAGTCGCTGGAAATGCAGGACAGTGTAATTATTCTGCATCAAAAGCTGGAATAATAGGATTTACAAAAAGTATCGCAAAAGAATTAGCATCAAGAAATATTAGAGCAAATGCAGTAGCACCAGGATTTATTGAAACAGATATGACAGATGTATTATCAGATAGTGTAAAAGAATCAATACATGATCAAATACCTCTAAAAAGAATGGGAAAAGCCAAAGAAGTTGCTGAATTAATATATTTTTTAGGATCAGAAAAGAGTTCATATATAACAGGTCAAGTTATAAATATAGATGGCGGAATGGTAATGTAAAATAAAATTTAAAGGAAGGGAATAGAAATGGAAAGAAGAGTAGTGATTACAGGATTAGGTGCAATAACACCACTAGGAAATAATGTAGAAGAATTTTGGAAAGGAATTAAAGAAGGAAAATGTGGTATAGACCAAATTACTAAATTTGATACTACAAATTTTAAAGTTAAATTAGCAGCAGAAGTAAAAGAATATAATCCAGAAGATTATTTTGAAAGAAGAGAAGCTAAAAGATTAGATTTGTTTTCACAATATGCAATGATAGCATCGAGAGAAGCTTGGAAAGATAGTGGATTAGATAAAGAAAAAGAAAACATGGAAAGAGTAGGAATAATAATTGGTTCAGGAATAGGTGGAATTGAAACAATAGAAATAGAAAATAAAAAATGTAATGAAAAAGGACCAGATAGAGTATCCCCTATGTATATACCAATGGGAATATTAAACATGGCAACAGGAAATGTAGCAATTGATATAGGAGCAAAAGGAGAGTCAATGGCTATGGTAACAGCATGTGCATCTGGAACACATTGTATAGGTGAAAGTTTTAGAATGATAAAACATGGATATCAAGATATAGTATTAGCAGGAGGAACAGAAGCTGGAATAACACCTCTTAGTATAGCAGGTTTTACAAACATAAAAGCATTAACAAAAGAAGAAGATAAAACAAGAGCAAGTATCCCATTTGACAAAGAAAGAAGTGGTTTTGTCATGGGAGAAGGAGCAGGAGTATTAGTTCTAGAAGAATATGAACACGCAAAGAAAAGAGGTGCAAAAATATATGCTGAGATAGTTGGATATGGAGCAACATCAGATGCATATCATATAACATCACCTGCACCAGGCGGAGAAGGCGGTGCAAGAGCAATGAAAATAGCAATGGAAGAAGGAAATGTAAAACCAGAAGAAATTACATACATAAATGCTCATGGCACTTCAACACATTTAAATGATAGTTGTGAAACACAAGCAATTAAAACAGCATTAGGAGAAGAAAATGCAAAAAAAGTAATGGTAAGCTCAACAAAAGGACATACAGGACATCTTTTAGGAGCAGCAGGAGGAGTAGAAGCAATTGTTTGTAGTAAAGCAATAAAAGAAGGATTTGTACCAGCAACAATTAATTATAAAGTACCAGACGAAGAATGTGATTTAGATGTAGTACCAAATACAGGAAGAAATATAGAAATAAAATATGCAATGTCAAATTCATTAGGATTTGGAGGACACAATAGTAGTATTTTATTAAAAAAGATTTAGATACAATTAAGTAAAACTTAAATAATGAAACTCTTTTCAAAATAACAAAAATATCATAAAATAAATAATAAAAATCTGAAAGGAATGATATTATGGATTACAAAGATATAAAAAAATTAATCGATGATATGGGAAATTCAAATTTAGATTCGTTAGAAATAGAATTCCCAGAAGGAATAAAAATTAGTATGACTAAAAATACTCGGAAAAGAAGTGGTTATTGCAACAGGAGGAGCTAATGTCATAGAAGGCAGTGCACCAATGACAACACCAGTAATAAGAGAAAATAAAGGAACAGCATTAGTAAACATAAAAAATGAAGAAGAAGAAAATTATAAAATAGTAAAAAGTCCAATGGTAGGAACTTTCTATGCAAGTTCTGCACCAGAGAAAGACCCTTTTGTAAAAGTTGGAGATAAAGTACATAAAGGTCAAGTATTATGTATTGTTGAAGCTATGAAACTAATGAATGAAATAGAATCAGAATTTGATGGAGAAATAGTGGAAATTTGCGTAAATAATGAAGATGTAGTTGAATATGGAAAACCTTTATTTAAAATAAAATAAATAAAAAAACCGGCGATATCCCGCCGGTAGGAGGTTAGATCATGCTGACAATCTTGCTCCTTTCAGATGCAGTGATTATTTTTTGAGGTAATTTTTTGTATATTGCAAAAAATACATCATCAATTACTGCTGTTGTATGACAAGCGCTAACAATAACTTGATCATCAGCAAGTTCTGAATTGGGATTTCGTATAGCTTTTTGCTGTAACTCCTCTACAAGAGAAATCCGTTCATCAGATGCTCTGAAATCATTCATAAGTTTACTAAAAGCTGCTTTCATGTTTATACCTCCATTAATAAATAATAAGTTACATAATAATATTATATCATAAAATTGAAATAAAATCAAAATAAGTAGAAAAGAGGGAAATATATGTTAAATAAAGAAGAAATAAAAAAAATAATCCCACAAAGAGAACCTTTTTTAATGATAGATGAAGTAGAAGAATATAAACCAGGAGAAAGTGCAATAGCATATAAAAATGTATCAGAAGATGAATACTATTTTAAAGGTCATTTCCCAGGAAATCCTATTATGCCAGGGGTATTAATAGTCGAATCATTAGCACAAACAGGAGCAGTTGCAATACTTTCAATGGAAGAAAACAAAGGTAAAAATGCCTTGTTTGGAGGAATAGATAAACTTCGTTTTAAAAAACAAGTTGTACCAGGAGATAGACTAAAATTAGAAGTTAAGATAATTAAGAAAAAAGGCCCAATAGGAATAGGGGAAGCAATAGCAACAGTTGACGGAAAAGTTGCAGCAAAAGGAGAATTAACTTTTGCAATAGTTTAAATAAAAAAAGTTTTCATGCAATTTAATGGAGTACTAAAAGTAATTATTAATTACTTAAAATTTACTCCATTTAGTTAAAAGGAGAGAAAAAATGTTAAAAAAAGTATTAATAGCAAATAGAGGAGAAATTGCAGTTAGAATAATTAGAGCATGTAGAGAAATGGGTATAAGAACAGTAGCAATATATTCAGAAATAGATAAAGATGCTTTACATGTAAAATTAGCAGATCAAGCAATTTGCATTGGACCAGCACAATCAGCAAAAAGTTATTTAAATATAAAATCTATACTAGAAGCTGCTTGTTTAACAGGTGCAGATAGTATCCATCCAGGATTTGGTTTTTTATCAGAAAATGCAAATTTTGCTAAAATATGTGAAGAGATGGGAATAAAATTTATAGGACCAAACTATCAATTAATAGAATTATTAGGAAACAAATCAAAAGCAAAAGAAACAATGAAAAAAGTAGGAGTGCCAGTAGTTCCTGGATCTAATGGGTTAATATACTCAAAAGAAGAGGCCGTTAAATTAGCAGAAGAAATAAAATATCCAGTTATATTAAAAGCATCTGCTGGTGGAGGCGGAAGAGGAATTCGTATAGCTCATAATAAAGAAGAATTGGAAAAGGCATATAGTCTGGTAAAACAAGAAGCAAAAGTTTCATTTAATGATGATAGTATATATATGGAAAAATTCATAGAAAATCCAAGACATGTTGAAATACAAGTTTTGGCAGATGAACACGGAAATGGTATCCACCTAGGAGAAAGAGATTGCTCAGTACAAAGAAGAAACCAAAAAATAATAGAAGAAACACCAGCAAGTATTATAAGCAATGAAACTAGAAAGAAAATGGGAGAAGTAGCAGTAAAAGCAGTAAAAGAAATAGGATATACAAATGCAGGAACAATAGAATTTTTAGTTGATAAAAACCAAGACTTTTATTTTATGGAAATGAATACAAGAGTACAAGTAGAACATCCAGTAACAGAGATGGTCACAGGAATTGATATTATAAAAGAACAAATAAAAATAGCGAGTGGTGAAAAACTAAAAATAAAGCAAAATGATATAAAAGTAAATGGTCATAGTATGGAAGCAAGAATAAATGCAGAAAATCCAGATAAGAATTTTATGCCATGCCCAGGAACAATAACAGGATTACATATACCAGGAGGAAATGGGATAAGAGTGGATACAGCTATATATAGTGGATATACAATTCCACCAACATATGATTCTATGATAGCAAAAATAATTGTTCATGGAAAAACAAGAGAAGAATCACTAGCAAAACTAAAAAGTGCTGTTGCAGAGTTAGTTGTAGATGGAATAACAACAAATGCAGATTTTATATTAAAAATATTAGATAACAAAAATTTTCAAACAAATAAGTATGATACATCATTTATAGAAAAGGAATTTAATTTTTAGATAGAAACTTGTTTTTAAGAGTTCAAATTCTTGAAAGCAAGTTTTATATATTATTATAAAAAATTTTAAAAAATAGAAAAAAAGCATTTACATTTATAGAAAAATTGTATACAATAGAAAAGAATGAAGAGAAAAACGTCGAAAACAAAAGAAAATTCAAGAAAGAAGGGGTAATATCAATGAAGATATTGATGTTAACATGGGAATATCCACCAAGAGTAGTAGGTGGGATAGCAAGAGTAGTATATGATTTATCAAGAACATTATTAAAAGATGGACATGATGTAACAGTAGTTACATATAGAGATGGAGATGTACCGTATTTTGAAGATGATAAAGGCGTAAAGGTTTATCGTGTAGATAATTATATGATTAATCCAAATAATTTTATAGACTGGATTATGCAAATGAATTTTAATATGGTAGCAAAAGCTAATGAGATAATTGCAAAAGAAGGAAATTTTGATGTAATACATGCTCATGATTGGCTAGTTGCGTATGCAGCAAAAACATTAAAAAATTCATACAATATACCAATTGTCTCAACAATACATGCAACAGAAGCTGGTAGAAATAGCGGGATACATGATGAACAACAAAGATATATAAATGATACAGAATGGATGCTTACATATGAATCATCAGAAGTAATAGTAAATAGTAATTACATGAAGGGCGAATTACAAAGACTATTTGGTTTACCATATGAAAAAATAAATGTAGTACCAAATGGGGTTAATTTAAGTTTATTTAATGGAGTAGAAAGAGATTATAATTTTAGAAGAAAGTATGCAATGGATAATGAAAAAATTATTCTTTTCATGGGAAGATTAGTATATGAAAAAGGAATACAACATCTAATTGCAGCAATGCCAAAAATATTAAATGGATACCATGATACTAAGTTAGTAATTTGCGGAAAAGGCGGAATGTTAGAAGAATTAAAAGAACAAGTAAGACAAATGGGGATAGAGAACAAAGTATATTTTGCAGGATATATGAGTGGAAAAGATGTACAAAAAATGTATAAAGCAGCTGATATATCAGTATTTCCAAGTACATATGAACCATTTGGAATAGTAGCATTAGAAGCAATGCTTTCAGAAAATCCAGTTGTAGTATCAGATATTGGAGGACTAAATGAAATAGTAGAACATAAAGTAAATGGAATGAAAAGTTACTGTGGAAATCCTAATTCAATAGCAGATTCTATTTTAGAGCTATTATATGATCATAAATTATGTGCAGATATAACAAAAAAAGCAAAAAATAAAGTTAGAAATGAATATAATTGGAGTAAAATAGCGCAAGATACCCATTTTACATATCAAAAAGCAATTTGCCAATCTATGGCGGAAAAACAAAAAAGAGAATTGGAACAAGAAAGAGCAAGAAAGACAAAAAAAGCAAAAAATACGGAAAGAGAGATTACAAACTTATTAAGTTTCAGAAAAAGACAAGCATATGCATAATAAGAAGGATTTTAGGAACGAACCTAGAATCCTTTTAAAAAATTTAAATAATTTTCGCTAATTCTACAAATTTAGCAAAAAAATAGTGTATAATATAAAAGTAAAGTAAAAATGAAAGGAAACAAATATATGACAAAATTTAAATCAGGGTTTGTAACATTAATAGGAAGAACAAATGTAGGAAAATCGACATTACTAAATCTGTTAGTAGGAGAAAAAGTAGCTGCAATAGCAAATAAAGTGCAAACAACTAGAACAGCAATAAAAGGAATAGTAAATAGAGAAAATTCGCAAATAATATTTACAGACACACCAGGTATTCATAAGCCAAAAACAAAATTAAATGAAACAATGATAGAAACATCATTTGGGAGTATTGCTGACAGTGATATTATATTATTTTTGATAGAAGCAACAAGTGACGAAATTGGAAGAGGAGATAGGAGAATTTTAGAAAAAATAAAAGAAGCAAAAAGAAAAACAATACTAATAATTAATAAAATAGATTTAGTAAAAAGAGAAAAATTACTAAGCCTAATTGATTTATATAGAAAAGAATATGATTTTGAAGTAGTAATACCAATTTCTGCAATAAACATTAAATATAGAGAAATAATATTAGATGAAATAGAAAAGAACTTAAATGAAGGACCTGCATACTATGATATAGAAGAATATACAGATCAAACTTTAAGACAACTCGCAGAAGAAACAATTAGAGAAAAAGCCTTAAAGTTATTACAAGATGAAGTGCCTCATGGAATATATGTAGAAGTTGAAAAAATGAAACAAAGAAAAAATAAAAATAATGAAGATATCTATGATATAGAAGCAACAATATATTGTTTGAGAAACTCACATAAAGGTATAATTATAGGTAAAAACGGAGAAATGTTAAAGAAGATAGGAAGAATGGCACGAATAGATATGGAACAAAACTTTGGAGTTAAAGTGAATTTAAAAACATGGGTAAAAGTAAAAGAAGATTGGCAAGAAAATGATAATATTGTAAATAAATTTAAATTAAATAAGTAATAAAGAATAAAATTAAAAAAAATGCAAAAGATAAAATTAAAGGTAAAACTTTAAAAAGGAAGTGATAGCATGATTAAAAAAATGGCGTGGCAAGCATTTAAAAACACAGGAGATATTAACACATATTTAGAACTAAAACAAATTGAAGAAGTAGAAAAAGGAATACAAGAACAAAATATTAATTTGTTACAAGAAGAATTAAAAAACAATATAAATAAAGATAATCAAGAAAATTAAAAATAGAAGCTAGAAAAGAAAAGGTGAAACAAAATAAATGGCAAGTACAAAAATAAGTGGAATAGTATTATCAGAAAATAATATGGGCGATTTTGACAAAATGTTAACAATACTAACACCAAATGTAGGAAAAATATCATGTGTAGCTAAGGGAGCACGAAGACCAAGAAGTGCTCTTTTAGCAGGTACACAAATGTTTTGCTTTGGAGAATATTTAATGTATAAAGGAACAAATACATATCATATAAACTCGGTAGAACCAATAGAAGTATTTTATAACATAAGAACAGATTTAGATAAATTAAAATATGCAGTACATATTAATAAGATAATAAAAGATGTGACACATGAAAATCAAAATTGTTTTAATATTTTACAACTACTTTTAAATACTTTATACGTAATATCAGAAATAGATAAAGATTTAGAATTAGTATTAAGTATATTTAAATTAAGGCTAGCAAGCATCTTAGGATTTAGACCAAAAACTGAAAGCTGCATTAATTGTAAGCAAAAAGAGAATTTACACTATTTTAGTCTAAGAGATAATGGACTAAAATGTGAAGCTTGTTCAAAACAAGATAAATCTTCAATTAGTATGACTGAAAGTACATTAAATGCAATAAAATACACAATAACAGCACCTTCTAAAAAACTATTTTCTTTTACAATTAAAGACGAATCATTAGAAGAATTTAAACTTATATCAAAATTATATTTTAATGAAAAAATGGAAAAAGAGTATAAAATGGAAGAATTATTTTAAAAAACTTGAAAAAAGAAGAAATAACATATATAATAAAGATATACTAAAAACAAACATAAAAGAAGAGAAGGGAGCGATTTTTATGAAAATAAAAATAACAGGGAAGGAACTAAAGATAACTGATGCAATAAATGATTACGTAGAAAGAAAATTAGACAGAATAGATAAATATTTTGAAGATGCAGAAGCAGAAGTTACACTAAGAACAGAAAAAAACGAGCAAATAGCAGAAATATATGTAACAGCAGCAGGAGAAAAGTATAGAGCAGTAACAGAAGATAAAGATATGTATGCATCAATTGATAAAGATATTGATATATTAGAAGGGCAAATTAGAAAAGCAAAAACAAAGAAAGAAAAAATGATGAGAGATGCATCAATAAAAACAATGGAAACAACAGATGACAAAATATCAGAAATAACTGATGAAATAATAAAAACATCATATTATGAAATCAAACCAATGTTACCAGAAGATGCTGTTTTAAAATTAAAAGAAAAACCATCACATAATTTCCTAACATTTATAAATGTTGAAACAGGAAAAGTAAATGTTGTACATAAATTAAAAGATGGGAAAAACTATGGATTAGTAGAACCAGAAGCATAAATAAAGATAATTAGGAATAATTTTATTTTGAAGTACACTATAAAATGTCATGCATAAAAAATTGGCATTTTATGGTGTGCTTTTTTCTAGGACTGTTTGTTAAAAATAATTGAAAACATAAAATTCTAAGCAATACTGGCAGCAAAAATAAAAAATTCACAAAGTATTCACAAAGAAAAAATAATCTGATATAATATGAAAAAATGAAAGGGGAATTTTATATGGGTAAAAAATTAAAAGTTTTATCTTCTATTATTATTTTTTCTTTAATATTCAACATTTCATTTAATGTTTTTGCAACAGAAGAAACACAAGAAGAAGCGACAAATGAGTTAAGTATAGTAAATGGACAAGAAAGACAAAATGAAGAAACAAATAACAATATAGAGGAAAAGAAAATTCAAAATACTAATGCAGAACAAGAAAACTTAGATTCAAATGATTTAGACATTGGAAAATTATCTGAAGAAAATTTAGAAATTCAAAATACAAATTTAAAATCGAGAGCAGCAATTAGTACATATAGTTTAGACTCATACGAAGGGACATTAATAGATGGTAAAGATGTAACTACAAAAGTATATGTAAATAGAGATGGAAAAAATTATACATACTCAAGAGAAAATGGGTTAAATTTTGTACGTATAAAAAGATATTGTTTTGAAACAGGAGAATATACAGATATATTTAGTAATTGGAATAATTTTGATGTAGAATCAGTAAGAGGATATTATGTTCAAGACAAAGTAATCTATCATGCATTATATTCTACGAGAGAATATGATGAATTAAGAATTGTAGGATATGACACTGAAACAGAAACTATTTGCTATGATCAAACATTTCCAATAACATATGATCAATTTGAAGGTGAATTTTGCATAGATTCTAATCACAATATATATCTTCTAACAGCAGGAAGTACTGAAGAAGAATTAACAATATTATCATATACAAAAGATGGAAATCCAATTGATAGCTATACAAAAAGTGGTATATATGTTAATGGTTGTAATGCAATCGACTTAATTGGTACTAATAAACAAAATACAGTTATTTTTTGTGCATTAGGTATTAATCAAGGAGGTATACCATCATGGTGGAATGATTGTATTATAAAAATCGATAATGGTAAATTTGTAAATAATGAGATATATACAATGAGAGAATATGGAGGAATGTTATGGACATTTTTAGATGATTCACAAACACATGCATATGACCAATATGGAGAATTTTATGAAATAAATTATAACGCAAATACTGAGTCAGGGGTTTCATATACAATAAAAGGATCAATTGACATAGATGGTTCTTATTCAAATATTGCAAGTATAACATCACATGATGATACATATGCGTATGTAGGAGGAGTGCAAGGAATTTTACATATTTATAATTGGCATACAAATGAAATAGAGAAATATTTATCAATAGGAGAAGATAAACGAATTACAGGAGTATATAAAAATGGTAATGATATCTTAATAGAATATCTAAAAAATGGAGAATTTTATGCATTAACAGTAAATTTATCAGATTATGACAATGTAACACAAAATATAGAAATAACTGATCATGTGGCATTAACACATACAAAATTACAAATAAAAAATAAATATGATAAATTAAGTATAGTAAATACGACATCTAACCTTTATGATCAAACGCCATCTATAAGTGCACCATACACAGCAGGATCACTATTACCACAAGTAAAAACAGATACACTTAATCAAATAAATTATTTTAGATGGATTGCGGGACTAGACAATATTACGCAAAATGATCAATATATGGATTATTCTCAAAAAGGAGCCGTATTATTAGCGGCAAGAAATATATTAACGCATTATCCTTCAAGACCTAGTGATATGGATGAAGAATTCTATAAACAAGGATATTCTGCAACTAGTGCAGGAATTGGATATTCAGCAAATATAAGTCAAGGTACTTTAATGGCATATTCAATAAAAGGATATATAGATGACACATCAAATATGTATAAAGATGTTGGCCATAGATTAAGTTTACTTGATCCAAAAGCAACATCAGCTTCATATGGATTTGCAAGTAGATATGGTGTAGTAAATGTATTTAGAGATGGAGAAAGAAATAATAATGAAGGATATTATGCATGGCCATCACCAGGAAACTTCCCAGTTGAATCAATTAATTATAATGCAATGTGGTCTGTAACATTAACAAATAAAGGATATTTTGTGGAAACACCAAAATACATTGTATTAAAAGCAAATGGAAAAGAATATTCATCTGCAAATGAAGATTTTAGCTTGTACTATGATAACATATATAGAACATATTTTTTTGATATTCCAGATGAATTAAAAAATTATTTAACTGATGGAAATTATTCAATTCAAAATGGAAAATCAGTTGAAGTTGAAGTACATGGGTTAGCAGATAATTATGGAAATACTTATGTAATAAAATATCCTATTAATTTCTTTTCACTAGATAAAGTATTAACAGGAATATCTTTAGATACAGCATCTATAAGAATAGGAGACACCAAAAAACTAGAATTAAAAATGACACCTGAAGGAGCGCAGCCAGATGGAGAAATTAAATGGAGTAGCAGTAATACAAATGTTGCAACAATAAGTAATGATGGAACTATAACAGCAAAAACAAAAGGATTAACAACAATTACAGCAGAAGTTGATGGACTAAAAACTACAGCTACTATAAATGTTGTTGATTATATCTTAGGAGATGTAAATGGAGATGGAGAAATAACATTAGTAGATTATGGAAATATATTAGCACATGTTAAAGGAACAAAACTATTAACTGGACAAAATTTAAAAGCTGCTGATGTAAACCTAGATGGAGAAGTGACACTAGTAGACTATGGAAAAGTATTGGCCTATGTAAAAAGGAATATACAGTTTTAATTAATAAAAACTTAAATAAAGATATATCTAAGAAAGGAATAATCTAAAAAATGAAAATAATATTGAAAATACTTCAAATTTCATTAATAATATTTATATTATTAATAAACATATTAAATTTTGGAAATGTATATGCAACAAATGAAATTGCATCAGGGACTTGTGGAAATGATATTACATGGACATTAGATAGTGATGGTACTCTAACCATCACTGGTAGTGGAAAAATGAGTGGTTCTACAAGTGCGTGGATAGACTACAAAGACCAAGTAAAAAATGTTATTTTTAATGGAGATATAACATCTATATCTGATCGTGCTTTTGAAAAGCACACAAACTTAGAGACAATATCATTGCCAGATACAGTAACAACAATTGGTTTAAGAGCATTTGCAGAATGTGGAAATTTAGAAACAGTAAAATTCCCAAAAGAATTAACAAGAATTGGAATGGGAGCGTTTTATCAATGTTATTCATTGCAAGAAGCAGATTTGGGAGAAAATATAGCATATATTAATGAATATGCATTTGGTGAATGTACATCATTAAAAAATATCAAAATAGAAGCAATATATACTGTAATAGATGATTCAGAAGAAACATTTAGTAATACAGCTACAATTTCTGGATATAAATATTCAAATGCATTTTATTATGCAAGAGTTTATGGAAGAACATTTAATGAATTAAATTCAAATGAAACAACTACAACAACAATTACAAATCAATCATATTTAGATGTATTACCTACATCAAATTTGCAAACATTAGGAATAACATCACATAATAGAACTAATTGGTCAGGAAATAAATTAAATGGATATCGTACATACTTTTGCGATGAAAAAGATGAAAATAATGAAACATATCAAGAAATAAAAGCAAAAGTAGAAGAATTAACAGCAAATTGTACAACACAAACAGAAAAAGCAAGAGAAATTTGTACATGGGTATATTATAATATAAATTATATGGACAACTATGGAGCAAATGCTACTATTGATAGAGTTTATAGCATTTTTAATGAAAAGATGGGAAATTGTGAAGCATACACTATACTTACAAATTATATGCTATATTTATGTGGTATTCCAACAGCAACAGTATCTAATGTAACACATGAATGGTCTGCTGCATTTGTTGATGGAAAATGGATCTATTTAGATTCTACTCATGGAGTTTTTAATGGAGCAACAAGAAAAGCAAATGTAGTAAGTTTTTCATATGATGGATTAGTTTATGTAATTAATGATCCACTAGATGGAGGAAAGGTTACAGGAATAGCTAAAACACCTTCTGAAATAGAAAACATAACGACATTTACAATTCCAACAAATTCATATATGAAAGAAATATATGAAACATCATTTGATCGTGATGTGGAATTAAAAGCAGAAATTGGAACAGTAGGAGCAAAATTTATAGAAAATAATAGATTGTATTGCTATACAGAAGAAAATCAAATAATAGGAAGTAATACACAAAGAAATATCTTAGGAGATGTAAATGGAGATGGAGAAATAACATTAGTAGACTATGGAAACATATTAGCGCATGTCAAAGGAACAAAACTATTAACTGGACAAAATTTAAAAGCTGCTGATGTAAACCAAGATGGAGAAGTAACACTAGTAGACTATGGAAAAGTATTGGCTTATGTAAAGAGAAATATAGTATTTTAAAAAACAAAAAATCAAAATTACTTGACTTTTAAAACTAATAAGTATAAAATATTTGTATAAAATTTAGAGGGGGTAAATATAATGAGAAAAAAACTTATTTCAATTTTACTTATATTAGCATTAGCTGTTAGTTTAATGCCTATCATGCCAGTATTAGCAGTAGAACCAAGAGCAACATTAACAGTAACAGCAGATAAGCAAGAAGTAAATCCAGGTGATACAATCAATTATACAATCAAAGTTAAAACAACAGGACCAATATGTTCAATTTATACAGAACTTGGGATACCAGAAGGTCTAACATATGTAGCAAACTCAGGTAAATTAGATTCTAACTTTGTAAACCAAATGGGAAATATAGCAGAAATAGATTATACAGAAGAAACTAGAAGAATAACAGTACTTGATTTAGATCCATTAAATATAAGTGGAGAAATAACAGTAGCTACATTCAAATGTACAGTTAATGAAAATACGACTTCAGGAAATTATACAGTAGAATTAAGAGATACTGAATTTGCAAATGAAAATATGGATGCGTTACCAGCAAGTGAGTTTAGTTCTGTGAATTCAACAATAAAAGTATCAGTACCAGCAACAGGAATTTCACTTAATAAAACAACATTAACACTTGATGCAGGAAAAACAGACACATTAGTTGCAACAGTTGAACCAGCAACAGCAGACCAAGGAGTAATATGGGAAAGTGAAGACTCATCAACAGTAAGTGTTGTAAATGGGGTCGTAACAGCTTTAAAAACAACTAATGAGCCAGTAACAATTACAGTATATACACTAGATAAAACACATAGTGCTACTTGTGAAGTAACAGTTGTTTGTGCACATGAAAATACAACAAAACATGAGGCAGTACCATCTACTTGTATGGTACAAGGAAATGGTGAATACGTAACATGTGATGACTGTGGAGAAGTTATAAGTGGTACAAATGCAAAATTACCACTTGCAGATCATTCATATGGAGAATTAATAGAAAAAGTAGATGCAATACATACAGCTGACGAATTAAAAGATGGAGTAGATGCTCATTATAAATGTTCAGTATGTGGAAAACTATTTGATGAAAATAAACAAGAAGCAACAGAAGAAGATTTAGTAATAAAAGCAGCACATCAATATGGAGAATGGGAAGCAGATACAGAAGATCACTGGAAAGAATGTGGATGTGGAAATATTGTAGATCAAGAAGCTCATAAAGGTGGAACAGCTACTTGCACAGAAAAAGCAAAATGTGAAGTATGTGGAGCAGAATATGGGGAAGTAGATTCTTCAAACCATGTAAATACAGAAACTAGAAATGCAGTTGAAGCAACATGTATAAAAGAAGGATACACAGGAGATTTATATTGTAAAGACTGTGGAATAGAATTACAAAAAGGAACAGTAATTCCATTAGCAGAGCATAAAGGTGGAACAGCTACTTGTGTAGAAAAAGCAAAATGTATGGTATGTGGAGCAGAATATGGAGAAATAAATCCATTGATGCATGCAAATACAGAACTTAGAGATGCAGTTGAAGCAACAACAGAAACAGAAGGATACACAGGAGATTTATATTGCCTTGATTGTCAACGAGTAGTAAGACAAGGTGAAGTAATCCCTGTAAAAACAGTTGAACAAGAAGAAACAGCAGTAACAGATGAAACAGAAACAGTTGCAGAAGAAAACAAAGAGAGTACAGATGCAACAAAACCTAAAACAGGAGACAATAGTAATATAACATTATGGATTAGTTTACTTGTTATTTCAGGAATTTGCTTTATAGGTATTGCTAAATGCAAAACAAAAAGAAACATAAGCAAACATTCAAAATAATCATAATTTTATTAATAATTATAATGATAGCTGTAGGAATCACTATAGCTATCATTAATAATAATGATAATAATAGCACTAATATTGAAAATAATACATTAATCGGTACATTCATATATAATGAAAATGTGAAATATGAATTTGATAATAACGGTAAAGGTGCTATGTATGATAATGAAACAAAATATGAATATAGTTATACAATAAATGAAAATAAATTAATATTAGATTTTGAAAATGAAGCTGTCCATGATGCTACATATAGATTTGAACTTGAAAATGGCACATTAACATTAAATGGAGAAGAAGGCACTATGGGTGGTAAATATATTTTAGAAAAGGAAAGCAAATAACTAAAAACAAATAAACAAATAAATTTTTATGTTGCACTAAAGATAATTTATGTGCAACATTTTACATATAAAGAAAGGAAAAAAATGAAAAAGATAATTAAAATTATACTTCTTGGGATTTGTTTAGTAATATTTATATATTCAGCATATAATATATATAACTATATAAAAGAAGAAAATGCTAATAAAAAATTAAAAAAAGAATTGATTGAAGATATAATAACGGAAGTTCCAAACACAGAACTAACAAGAGATAAAGAAAAAACACCTATAAATGTAAACTTCTCTACATTAAAAGAAAAAAACCAAGATATAGTTGGTTGGATTTATTCTGAAAACACACCAATAAATTATCCAGTTGTACAAGCAAAAGATAATCAATATTATCTACATAGGCTTATAAATAGAGAATATAATACCTCAGGAAGTATATTTATGGATTATCGAAATAATCCAAATTTAGAAGATGATAATACAATAATATATGGACATAATATGAAAAGTGATGAAATGTTTGGAACGCTTCAAAATTATAAAAAACAAGAATATTATGATAATCATAAAATAATATACTATTTTACACAAGAAAAAAACTATGAAATTCAACTGATTGCAGGATATACAGCTTCTTTAAAAGATGATATATATAATTTAAATGAAATAAATCAAGAACAAAAAGAAAAATTATTACAGAAATCTGATTTTAAAAGTGATATTAATATAAGAGAAACAGATAAATTGATAACTTTATCAACTTGCTCATATGAGTATGAAGATGCAAGATATATATTAATTGGAATATTGAATGAAATTTAAAATCAAGGTAGGAAATCAAAAACTAAAAGGAAAAAATATTAAATAAAATATGAAAAAGAACTATCAATGAATATAAAGTGAAAATATTATTAATAACACAGCATATTTTATAAATATGAAATTAACAGCAAGATTTAATGAATATACAGTAATAACATATACATGAATAAACTTAATAAAAAATTTTAAAAAGAAGAAGATATAAAAGTAAAAGATATATGTGAAAATGACCCAGATTATGTACTAATAAAATAAAACTAAAAAGGCAGGAAATCAAATCCTGCCTTTATGTATTTAAAAATAAATATATAAAAACAAAATTTAACTTCCTACCTAGTTGAATATAAAAACTAATATTCTAGTAATTATTTCATGTTTCTTTCAGCTTGTTCTATCATTTTTTTAACCATTTGTCCACCGATTTTACCAGCATCTCTTGAAGAAAGATCTCCATTATATCCGTCTTTTAAATTAACACCTACTTCACTAGCTACTTCATATTTGAATTTATCTAAAGCAGTCATAGCTTCTGGAACTAATTTTTTGTTTGATGAGTTTGCCATTGTTTTTTCACCTCCTGCAATATTACATTTAAGAAAAAACTTTTGCTTTTTCTAATACTATAATGTGTAGAAAAGAAGAAAATTAAACAAGAAATTTTTACCAAAAAATGAAAATAACTATATTGCAATTTAATGTAAAAAAAAGTATAATAAAAAAGCAAAATGTAAAACAAAAGAAATAAGGAGTTGGAAATAATATGTATAAATTAATAGCGATAGATTTAGATGGAACAATGCTAAATGGATATGGAGTAGTTACTGAAAACACAAAAAAACAAATAAAAAGAACAATAGAAAAAGGAATTGATGTAATAATTGCATCAGGAAGACCGATTGATTCAATAAAAACAATTGCAAACGAAATTGGGAGCACTAAATACTTTATTGCAGGAAATGGTGCTCTTATTTATGATATCCAAAAAAATGAGATTTTATATGAAAATTACTTAAATAAAGAAAAAGTATTAGAAATAATAAAGATGTGTGAAGAAAATAGTATATCATATAATGTATATACAGATAAAACTATAATTTCAACAGCTTTAAAATACAATGTTTTATATTACTATAAAGAAAATTTAAAAAAAGCAGAAGATAAACAAACACATATAAATATAGTTGAAAATATGTATGAATATATAAATAAAATGCAAGAAGAAAAATTTTTAAAAATAACTATATGTGATGAGAATAAAAGTGTTTTTCAATCAATTATAAAAAAATTAAATCAAATAGAAAACATAGAAGTTCTAGATGTATCTCATATGTCAAGAAAACTTATACAACAAGGAACGGAAGAAATACCAATAGAATATTATTATACCGAAATATCAGCCAAAAATGTTGATAAATGGTATGCATTAGAATTTTTAATGTCAAAACTAAATATAAAAAAAGAAGAAATAGTTGCTATTGGAGATAATATAAATGATAAAAAAATGATAGAAGAAGCAGGATTAGGAGTTGCCATGGGACAAAGTAATCCTACAATAAAAGAAATAGCAAATTATATTACAGATAGTAATGAACAAGAGGGAGTTGCAACAATTTTAGAAAAAATACACTAAATATTACAAAAACATTACAAAAATATGAATTTTGTATAACACAATACAAATTCATTGATTTTAGAATACCTTTGAGTTAAAATATAAGAGATGGATATTTTGTAAAAAAATATAGAAAAATTAATATAAAGGGAGGAATTTGTTATGGCAACAAATCCAATGCAAAGAAAAGCAAGAAATTCATTTTTATTAGGAATGTTAGTAA
>CALXKA010000002.1 GCA_944388765.1 uncultured Clostridia bacterium | reverse complement strand
AATTTTTTTAGATTTAATTAATTCACGTTTTTCGCTTAGAATTTTATTAATTAAAATATCTGCTGGTTCATCGTTAGAATCTTGTTTAACTAATTTTCCTTGTATCGCATATTGCAATATTGATTTTTTTAATTCTTCTTTGTAATTGCTATTAAGTATTACAAGTTTGATGTATTTTTCATTATATCTTTTAATCAAAGATTCTAAAGATAATATTTTATTTATTATTTTTTTTAATTCTTTAAGATTAGTTATTGGTATTAATAATTTATTAATACTTTTTGAATTTAAAGTTTTTCCTTTTATAGCATTTTTAGTGTTTCCAAAATTGCTTATTAATGGCAGAACTTTAAACAAGTAATCTCTTATTATATTTTTTTCATCAAAATAAGGGTAAATAGAAATAATTGCTTCATTATGAAAAGAATTAATATCTAATATAGATAATTTACCTATAGTCAATTTGAAACTCATTAATAGAGTTCCTTTAGGCGAAATACCTTCATTAAATATCTCATCATATGCTTTTTGAGATACCATTTCTTTTGTATCTTTAATCTTATTTCCATCTATCATGTCAGAAATAGAAACCCAATTATAATTATTTTTCCAATAACTTTTTTCTCCTCTTGGTGGTGTTTTCCCAATTTTATAATTAATTAAACTATTAAAACGAATGAAACACCAACTATCAGGAATATCAAAAGGAATTTCTTCTGTGATATCATTTATAGTATCATCTTCAAACTTCTCATAATAATGATTATCTGTATTAATATAGTATTTCTTGCAAAAATATGATATAATTCACTGGAGTGGAGGAAGAAAATGTCAAATTTAAAAGCAGCAGATATACTTATAATTCAAAAGATGATAGAAAAGAAAACAAAGGATAAAGGATTAGTATGGGACTTTACTAATGCTTCATTTAAAGACTTTGTAGAATCATATACTGGATTAGATATATATGATGACAAATATATTGCAGAAGATGGTGGATCAAAAATGAAACGTTTAAAAATGTTCTTGAAAGTAGAAGAAAACACCTATGTAATAATGTTACTACAAGGAATTAGCGAATATGGTAAAAAGAGAAAGTATCTTTGTAAGAGTAATATAGAAGAATTAGAACGATATATAAGAAAATTGAAAAGACTTGAAAAAAATTTAAAATTTGACAAAAGTATATTTAAGAGCGAAAAAAGAGTAGAATTATTAATAAATGATATAAATGAAAAAGTGGCAAAAAAGCAATTTGAACTAGCAATAGATAGAGTTCATACACTTTTTAAAGGATATATAGAAATAATATGTGAGAGTAAAGGGATTAGTATACAAGATAAATCATTAGATGCTCTATATGGTGAGTTACTAAAATATATTCATGATAATGAGATTATAGAAGAGTGAGTTACTAAAGACATATTATCATCTTCAAAAAAAATAATGAAAAGTTTTGATTATGCTAGAAATAATAGGTCTTTTGCACATACAAATGATATAATGAAGCAGAATGAAGCAGAATTTCTATGCTTGTATATTATAGATTTGTATAAATTCTTAAGTAAAATTAACTTGGAGAAAGATAACTCAATTGCATAGATATAACTAAAAATAACCCAACATTTAAATATTTTATTGTTATGACAATTTAAGTGTAAAGTAATTGATGCAGTTACAATATATAAAATAAGGTAAAATGTTTAATTCTATTATGGAAATAACAAAAAATATAATTCATAAAACTTTCTTTTTTGGAAATAATATGCTATAATATATTATAGAGAAAAGGAGAGTTATTATTATGTTAGGAGAAAAAATAAAGAAATATAGAGAAGAAAAGAAAATGACCCAAGTAGAAGTTGCAGATGTATTAGGAGTAAAACCAGCTACAATATCTAAATACGAGGCTGGAACTTTAGAACCGAATATTGAATCATTAAAAAAATTAGCTGAATTATTTGAAGTTTCAGTTGATGAATTATTGAAAGAAGATGAATTTGATGTTTCTAAAATAAATGTATTAGAAGTTTTAAGAGAGCAAAAAGAAATGAAGCTAAAAGGAAATTTATATCATAATACACAAATAATTTTTGCCTATAATACAAATCATATTGAAGGAAGCAAACTAACAGAAGATCAAACAAGATACATTTATGAAACAAATACTTTATTAACAGAAAAAGAATCAATTACAAATTTAGATGATATTATTGAAACTGCTAATCATTTTAAATTAGTTGATTATATGTTAGATGTAGCAGATGAAGAGCTAACAGAAGAAATGATTAAAGAATTTCATAAAATATTGAAAGAGGGAACGTCAGATAGTAGAAAAGATTGGTTTAATGTTGGGGACTATAAGAAGTTAGCAAATGAAGCAGGAAATATGAAAACCACATTACCTAAAAATGTACAAAAAGATATGATAAAACTGATGCAATGGTATAATTCATTAGAAGATATAAAAATAGAAGCTATAATAGAATTTCATTATAGATTTGAATGTATTCATCCATTTCAAGATGGAAATGGTAGAGTAGGTAGAATTATAATGTTTAAGGAATGCTTAAAAAATAATATTATTCCATTTATTATATTAGATAAAGATAAATTATTTTACTATAGAGGATTAAAAGAATATAAGACAGAAAAAGGATATTTAATAGATACTTGTTTAAATGCACAAGATCAATATATAAGATTAATAGAATATTTTTTGAAATAAATGTTTGAAAAAATTCATAAAATATAAGTAATATATAAAGTATTTATTATTTATTCTATGTGTTTGACAAGAATACATTTAATTAAATTCTTTCACTAATTTGAAAAAAGTACCTAAAAATCCAAAGTTTTTTCAAAATTTTGAAAAAACTTTGGATTAATTTTAACTATTTATCAATACAACCAATAATCAACTCAACACCATCACAAAATCCATTTCTATAATACTTTTCATTCCAATAAACAATATAATCTAAAAAACTAGAATTAAGTAATTCAAGTTGTTTTTCCACAAACTTTCTATTCTGTTTAGGAATACTATTTAAAATCTTTTCAGAAATTTCATCAAATTTAACAGTATGTTTTCTATCTTCGTCATTAACAAAAGCAAGCCCTGTTTCCTCTCTGAAATATAACCAATCTCTTAAAATATCATCATTAACTTCTCTAAAATTATTCATAATCTAAACCCTCCCAAAATTAAAATTTTTATTAATAAAATTATCCTTTACAAGAGCCTAAAATACTAGAACAGACGTACTATATGAATTGGGTAAAAATTGGGTAAAACCTTCTCAAAAAATGCCCTAAAAACACACGAATGTTCTCTAAATAAAAACTCTTGTAAATACCTAAATACCAACAAAAACTCTAATTTTCACAAACTAACAAAAACTGGTCAAGTCTCGCTCATAACCCGAAGGTAAGGAGATGAAAAATTAAAATATAAAGAGATTTTTGTCAAAATTCTTCATTATTCGTCATTTTTTTCTATTATAAAATACCGTTTATTTTAATTTAATAAATGGTATTTTTTTGTTGACTAAAAACAAGCAAACTAAATGAAAAAGGTGGTGATAATATGAGTTGGTATGAAGCACTATGTAGATGGATAAGCAAATGGATGGGATAATAATTTAGAGATAATCATATAAAAATATTTAGTAAATAAATTTATATTGATTATCTCTTACTTTTTATATATAATAAATTTATAATTAAAGAAAGGATAAATGCACTTTGAGTAATATAAATTTAGAAAGTATGAATGTAATTATATATCTTATAAAAACATTTTTTATTTCAAGTGCTACATATTATTTTTCATTAAAAGTTGTTGAAGAAAACAAAGTTAGTGTTTATAAAAATATATGGGTATACTTCTTATTATTAATAATTACTATAATATGTACATTAATTAAATATGGATCTAACTCTTCTAACAGTATAATATTTTTAGGACTCTGCTTATCAATAATATTTTCAAAAGTATTAAAAAAAGATATATCATATTCTATTATTGTAACCACATTTTCGCTAAGTATAAACTATATATTTCTCTTCATTTCATCTATAATAAGTTTTTGTATTAGTATAGTAATGAATATAAGAGCAGAAAGTATTAGCCTAATATTTATTATCATACCTCATATAATATTGATATTCTTATTTTTAAGGAAGAAAAGATTTAAAAAGGGATTGCAATTTTTAAAGGAAAAAACAGAAAATGAGTATTTGAATATTTTAATTCTTAATACAAGCACAATAATTATATTTGCCGCTATAATAATAGTAAATTATAACGGTGAATTTACAATGAAATTAATTTCAGGATTTGTTATTTTCTCAATCATAATGTTCATAACAATCCAAAAATCATTACAGTTATACTATAAACAAAAACTAATAATACAAGACTTAGATGAAACAAAGAAAGAGTTAGAGGATAAAAATAAAGAAATAAAAGAATTAGAAAAAGAAAATCTAAATTTAAGTAAAATAAATCATTCAGTAGCACATAAACAAAAATCATTAGAGTACAAATTAAATCAACTAATATTAAAAAACGAAATAGCAGAAGAACTAGATATTAAAGACAAAATGAATAATATATCAAGAGAACTAGATAATCAAAAAACAGTAGAATTAACTAAAACTAATATATCAGAAATTGATGATATGCTAAGATATATGCAATCAGAATGTATAAAAAATAATATAGACTTTGAATTACAAATTAGTGGAAATATAAATCATATGATAAATAAAGTTATACCAAAAGAAAATTTGGAAATACTAATTGCAGATCATATAAAAAATTCGATTATAGCAATTAAACATTCAAAAAATTCAAACAAAAGTATATTAGTAAGAATTGGTTTAATAGATGGAATATATAGTATATATGTATATGATTCAGGAATAGAATTTGAAATTGAAACATTAAAAAACCTAGGAATAAAACCAAGTAGTACTCACTTAAATGATGGAGGCTCTGGGATGGGATTCATGAATACATTTGATACTCTAAACAAATTTTATGCAAGTATAATAATCAATGAATATGGAAAAGAGAGTAAAGATAATTATACAAAATATATAGCTATTAAATTTGATAGTAGACATGAATTTAAAATCTATTCGTATAGGGCTGATAAAATAAAAGAAAAAAATAATAATAAAAATATAATTATTGAAAGCAGAGATTTAAAATGATAAAATAAAGAAAAATAAAATAGGAGAGTGAAAATTATGAAATTAAAAGATAAGGTTGCAATAGTAACAGGAGGGGCAATGGGAAATGGTTTAGGAATAGTAAAAACATTTCTAAAATATGGAGCAAAAGTGATAATATTTGATTATTCAAACAAATTAGAAGAAACTGTGCAGAAATTGAGAGAAGAGGTTTATGATGTAGACGGATATTTAGTGGATATACGAGACAGAGAAAAAATAAAAGAATGTGTAAAAAAAGTAATAGATAAATATGGAAAAATAGATATACTAGTAAATAATGCAGGTGTAGCAAAATTAACACCATTTGAAGAAACAAGTGATGAGATAAGAGATTTTCACTTTGATATAAATATAAAAGGTACTTGGAATATGTCACAAGAAGTATTAAAATATATGCCAAAAGATGGAGCAATAGTAAATCTTTCATCAGTTACAGGACCTATGGTAGCAGATAGTGGAGAAGTAGCATATGCAACAACAAAGGCAGCATTATTAGGATTTACAAAAGGATTAGCAGCAGAAGTTGTAGAAAAAGGAATTAGGGTAAATGCAATACTTCCAGGATATATAATGACACCAATGGTAGAAGGAATAGCAAAAGATTCAGATAGTAATAATCCAAACTCAGTAGTTAAAGGAATTGCAGACGGAATTCCTATGAAAAGATTAGGAACAATAGAAGAACTAGGAGAGTTAGCTGCATTTTTAGCAAGTAATGAATCATCATATATTACAGGACAAAGTTTTGTAATAGATGGAGGGTCAACTTTGCCAGAGACAATGAGTGTAGGTGTTTAATATTAAATAGGAATAAAAATAGAATAAGAAAAATACAATAATGGTAGTAATTATAATTGCTATCATTATTTTTATCTAAGAAAGAGGTTTATATGAAAAAAATAATAACTTTTGTAAAACCAATATTAATAACAGTAATTGTTGGAGGAATTTCAGGGGCTATAATATCTAGATTTATTGATTATGAAACATTAAAACAACCACCATTATCACCGCCAAGTATACTATTTCCAATAGTTTGGACAATTTTATATATCTTAATGGGAGTATCATATGGAATATTAAAAAATGATGGAAAAATAGATAAAGAAATAAATATGATTTATGCTACTCAATTACTTACCAATGTAACTTGGCCAATAATATTTTTTGTATTTAAATGGAGATTTTTAGCAATAATATGGATATTAGTTTTATTAGGGCTAATAATATATATGGCAATGAAATTTTATAGAAAAAATAAAAGAGCAGGTCTTTTACAAATACCATATATATTATGGACTATATTTGCAACATATTTAACAATAGGAGTATATGTATTAAACAATTAAAGAACATTGTTATAATACATTCCTTGCCAGAGATCTTCATTATTCATTCTCTTAAATAATCCATTCATAACCCATTTTTTATGAATATCCCAATCAGGAGCGATTAGTAGATCCTTTGGAGCATCACCAGAAATACGATGTATTACTATATCAGGTCTTAAATGAGTTATTATATAACAAAGAGAATCCATATATTCATCATATGTAATAGGAGTATAAGAACCTTGTTCATACAACTTAGCAAGATATGTATTACTTATTACATATGTAGAATGAATTTTTATACCTTGAATATCAATACTATTGATGAACTCAATAGTATTTTTTAAATCTTCAAAATTCTCATTTGGTAAACCAACCATTATATGAACAACTACATCAATGCTATATTTTCTTAATAAAGATACACTATTTAGAAATTGTTCATTAGTATAACCGCGATTAATTAATTTGCCAGTTTTATCATTTGAGGTTTGAAGACCAAGTTCTACCCACACATAATATTTTTCAGAATAACTTTTTAATAATTTTATGATATCTTCATTAATGCAATCAGGACGTGTTGCAACAGCAAGACCGACTATCCTTTTATCATCTATAAGTGCTGAATCATATTTCTTCTTTAAATTATCTAATGAGTCATAAGTATTACTAAAATTTTGAAAATATACAATAAATTTATTAGCTCTTTTTGCTTTATAGCTATCAAAAAAATCTATAACTTGTTTCGAAATATTCTCATTAGAAACTAGGTGATCACCAGATCCTTTTTCACTACAAAAAATACAACCGCCATAAGAAACTAAGCCATCTCTATTAGGACAAGTAAAACCACCATCTATGCAAATCTTTTGAACCTTTTCTCCAAATTTTTCTTTAAAAAAATCACTTAATTTATAATATCTTTCTTTCATAATAAAACTAGTATAACACATAACTAATTGAAAATCTATTAGATACAAAATAAAATAACAGTAAGTAAAAAAATATTTACTGTTATATAAATCAGATTATTAGAATAATAATCTGGAAATAAATAGAATAAAGAAAATAAATATATTATATTAAATATACCACAATATAAATGTCTTATTCCATCGAAAAATGTAAAAAATATAAAATTCAATAAAAAATATTGACAAAATATGGAAATTAAGTTATAATGCAAATAGTTATTTCAAAATATTTTTATATCTTATAATTTTATACAATTTAAACATCTGAGGTCATACAATCCTTATAAAATTTATTCATAAATTAAATCAAATAAATTCCTAAATATGAATCCTATAAAGTAAATTAAATAAATATATATGTTTTATAATATAATCATCCTTATTATGGCCTCAGATATTTAAGTTGTATAAAATTTTTCATATTTCTCTTTTGCAGTATCAGGGTTATAAATACCAGTAAAATCTTTTATAGGAGCAAATTCTTCATTAGCATTTACACGAAGAAGAAGCATATCATCAAAATATGAAAATGCATCAAATATAAAATTTTCAAATTTAAAAGTATTAGGATCATCAGGCACTTGCTTCATACCTTCTTCATTAATAAAAGAATTCTTTTTATATGCACGATGATATCTTAAATTAACATCAGACACCTTTTTTATTGCATCAATGTTCATTAAATGAGATAACATATTTGCTTCTCTATATAAATAATTTCCATTAGAATCACGTTTCACAGATAATCCAATATTAATATCATCATAATCTAATATAGAAGGTTTTCCATATTTTCTACAATATACAGCTGTCTTTTCAAGTGGCTTCTCTTTAAAAATAGATTTGGACGCTATACAATAATTATTATTTATAGCTAATCCCAAGAAAAATGTATCAACATTTTTTAACAATACATTATCAATACCGCCAAAAGAAACCCATTTTATATTTTTACTTTCTAATTCATCCAAGATTTCATGTTTTTTCATAGATTCAAAAACATTGCCATTTCCATTAGAAGCCTCTTTTACTAGATATAGTTCTTGCAAAATCAACTTTTTATCAACAGTAATAATTGGAAGTTTTCCCTGAGTGAAAAATTTAATAGCTTTTTTAGGATATCCCCAATAATTATTTTCTTCAAAAAACCTTTTTGTCTGTTCATCATTTTCTGTACTTGTCATGATATACCATGGAATAGTTACATCATACATACTATTTGCCATTTTTATATCTTCACACATAATTTGAAATAAAGATTTTTTTTCAGGTTTTAGATCTAATTTATATGTTCCTTTTGGACCCTTATATCCCAATCTTGTCCCTTGACCGCCAGCCATTGTAACAACAGCAAAAGAATTCTGCTTTATTAAATTTTCACCTATATTAGAATAAAATCTAATTTCTTCTTCTGGAAAATTAGATTTTTCAATATGTTCTAAGGGAGATAAATCATTTAAAGAAAAATTTTCAGGAAGCATAGAAGCATCATATAAATCAAAAATTTCTTGAAAATTAATTGATAAAATTTGATTTAATAAAGCTTCTTTTTGATTATCATCTAATTCATCATAAAATTGAATTAGATGTTTTTGGTTGTATTTTTCTAATATATCACTTACCTTTTGTAGTTTATTATACATAAAATTTCACTCCTAATTAGTAGAATAAATAGTTGGTAGAGCACCTTTTAAACTTCTATAAACCATTTCTTTATTAGGCATATCTGATGCTCTAATATCTTCCAATTCTTTTGACATATCATATGAAATCCTTACAAATTGAAAAGATATTGAGCCAAGTTCTTTATTATTATACTCACCTTCTATTATAATATAAGATGCAAGAGTTGAAAATTTGTTACTTTCATCATTAATATCTCTGTTCATCATTTCGACTGGAATACCAACACTTCCAGGATTAAATAAAGTTTTATTTTTATATCTAACTAAACAAGGTGTATGAATATGACCATAACCAACTATATCTGGTATAGGGTCTTTATCAGTTTTTCCTATAAATTCGGTATTTCTAAATAAATATAGTGGATTTTTAAATTCCTTTCCAGAAAAAATTGTTCCTTCATTAGAAAACATTGGATTAAAAATATCATCTAAATGAAAAGGAGATGCATGGAATAATCTAATTAAATGTCCACTCATATAAAACTCAAAAGAAACAGGTAAATTATATATAAAGTTAGCCCTTTCTTCACCAATAATTTCTCTACTCCAAAATTTACGATCTTTAACCTCGGGTCTACAAATAGCATAATCTGAATTACCTATTAAAATAACTTCACAAACTTCTCTTAATTTATCTATTACTAAATCTGGATGAGTGCATTTAATAACATTATCTCCCAAACAAAAAATCCTTTTTATACCACGTTTTTTTATATCATCTAATACAGCATTTAATGCGGTAATATTACCATGAACATCTGAAATTATAGCTATTCTTTCCATAGAACACCTCCTTAAAAACCAATGATTTCTTGATATATATTAATAGCGAAATGATCTGTCATACCAGAAATATAATATAAAATCATTTGACAAAAATTATTAAAAGTTTCATCTTCAAAAAGAATTTTATTTCTTAACTTTAATTCATCTCTATTAACATCTTTACAATACAATTGTAAAAATTCGTAAAAACTAGAACTTAAATTAGGATAATATTTTTCTAAATTCTTAGCAGAACTAAGAAAACTCTTTCCATCATAACAAGAAACAAGTGTATTATATATTTCAGTAAGTACTAATTCAAAATATCTATTAGAAGCCTGTAACTTATCACACATATATATTTTTTCATAGTTAAAAGCTTTAATTTTATTCATTAAATTAAAAGCAATATCAGAAAAACAAATACCTTTTTCAGGAGATGAATTTTTACATAAGTCAGAAACTAAATAATTAATAATATTTGTATTATTTAAATTAGAAAAGCCAGTATTATCAAAAATTAAATTTGAAAGCTCAGATAAATGATTATCTAATATACCTAATGTAATAGCATCTTCTATATCACGACCAATATATGAAATCTTATCTGAAACTTTCACAACACAAGCTTCCCAAGTATATGGCGCAAATTGATTAGGATAAGAATAAGTATTTAAATCTATAAATTCATCCCTAGGTTTTATACCATTTTCATCAATTTCACCACAATGAGAAACTATACCATCTCGAACAGCATATGTGAGATTTAAATTTTGCCTGTAACGTTCATTATCTTCTAACAATTCAATATTGTCAACAAAATTCAATCCATTTTTTTCATGCCAAAAAGAACATCCTAAATCCTTTTTTGATAAAGTAGATAAGATCCTTTCACCATTATGTCCAAAAGGGCTATGACCTAAATCATGGCTAATAGCAATAGCTTTTGTAAGCTCAGTATTTAAACCTAAATAATTTGCAATTGTATAACTAATAGAATCTACATGTGTAACATGCTCAATACGAGTACAGATATGGTCATTTTCAGGAGAAAAGAAAACCTGAGTTTTATGTTTCAATCTTCTATAACTATTAGAATGTATGATTCTAGTATAATCTCTTTCAAACTCATTTCTTGTATCAATATTTCTTGAATATAAAGGAGTTTGCCTAGAAATAATATTATTCCATTTTGGATTATTAGAATTTGCTGCTAAATCTTTAAAAGAATTTTCCATAATATATCACCTTACTACATTTAAACTAATTTATTACTATAAGTTTACAATAAAATCAGACAAAAGTCTAGTGATTTTTAAATAAGATATTAAAGTATATAAGTCCTTGAATTTAAAAAAATTAAATAGTATAATATAAAAAAATGAAAGGAGAAATTTTATGTTTAATTTAGTAAAAGATAACTTTGATGAAAATTCAGATGATATTCTAAATTCAATAAATAAAATGTTAGAAAAAAATAAAAAGGAAAAAGAAGAAGAACAAGAAAAAAGAGATAAAAACAAATAATTTATATATAAATAGAAAGGAAGAAAGAAAATGGGAAAACTATTTGTAATTGATGGAACTGATGGAAGTGGGAAACAGACACAATTTGAAAAATTAAAAGAAAGATTAAATAAAGATGGAGTAGAATATAAAACTGTAAGTTTTCCAAATTATGATAGTCCAAGCTCATCATTAGTAAAAATGTATCTTTCAGGAGATTTTGGAACTGATGCACAAAAGATTAGTCCATATATAGCATCAACATTTTATGCAGCTGATAGATATGCAACATTTGAAACAGGATATAAAAAATACTATGAAGATGGAGGAATCATATTAGCAGATAGATACACAACTGCAAGTATGGTACATCAAGCAGGAAAGATAAAAAACAAAGAAGAAAGAGACAAATTCTTAAAATGGTTATGGGATTTTGAGTTTAAACTTTATGGACTTCCAGTACCAACAGAAGTATTTTTCTTAAATATGCCTACTGAAAAAGCTTTGGAATTAATGAAAGATAGAAAAAATAAATTTGATGAAAACGCAAAAAAGGATATACATGAAAGAAATGAAATACATATGAGAGATGCGTATAATGCAGCATGTGAAGTAGCAAAAGAATATAATTGGTATGAAATAAAATGTATGAAAAATAACAAATTAAGAACAATAGAAGATATACATGAAGAAATTTATGAAGAAGTAAAAAAACATATATAATAAATGAAGAAAAAACAAGTATAAAAGAGAAAAAACGAGAATAAATAAGATTGAAAGAGATTTAAAATAAAGTAAAAACAAAATAAAAAACGTTAAACCAAAATAAAGCAAGAGGAAATTTGGAATATTTCTCCAAACAATGTATAATATATATCGATGGTGCATTATTCTAGTCATACAAGTTTTACGAGGGTGGGGCTAAAAATCCACTAAAGGGCACATCGTTGAAGTTTCTTGTTTGTGCGCGAAATGCCAGTTTTGTGTGCTTTCAGGGAGTAAAGAATTTAGGGTAATATGTAATGGCATACATGTGATCCCCTGGGTTCGTGGAGGCTTAAAGTATTTCATTTTAAGTTAAACCTATGTTGAGTGCCAAGACACAAAATACATAGAGTAGCCTGTCTCGAGTGAATGTATTGGGATTAATTTTACAGAAGTAAAAAAGATTTAGGCCAAATTAGTTTTACTTTAATTATGAAATTTCATTTGCAAAAAAGACTAGTAAAACTAAAAATGTATGTAAAGGAAAACTTCTAGAATGTTTGTTTCGGAAGAAACATAGAAGTCTAGGGATTAAGGTACAGATTTAAGTGGTGATCTGGTGGCTACATTAGTAGATATTTTCCTTAAATGGAAACGGCTTAGTAGTAATACTAAGTGGAAAATAGAGAAATTCGACCAGACCTAAACTGTAAAATTTACTTAGGCTTTTACCATCTAGTGTCGTATATAATGAAATAATATAGATTAAAACATAATAAGGAGGAAATATTTTAATAAATGGACAAAGAAAGTCTGAGCCAAAAAGAAAAAAAAGAAAATAATAAAGAACAAAAAGACCACTCGGATATAGGGTGGTTTATAAAAATATTTTTTACAACATTTATTTTATCAATTGTTTTTTCATTCATATCTTCAAATGGAATAACAAATTTAAGTCTAATACCAGCAATTTTAATTTTGCTATTAGTAATATTAGTTGGGATAGGATTTGATATTGTAGGTGTTGCAGTAACAGTAGCAGATGAGAATGAATTTCACGCAAAAGCTACAAAAAAAGTAAAAGGATCAAAAAGTTCAATTAAATTAATTAGAAATGCTCCAAAAGTTGCAAATATATGTGCAGACGTAGTTGGAGATATATGTGGAGTATTAAGTGGTGCAATAAGTGCATTAATATCAATGAAAATTACAGAAGAATTTGGATTGAACTTTAATTTACAATTCATATTAAGTGCCCTAGTTGCAGCATTGACAGTAGGAGGAAAAGCTCTGGGAAAAGGTGTTGCAAATAAAAATTCTACAAAAATAGTTCATGCAGTTGGAATTGTATTAAACAAGTTTAATAAAGAAAAGAATAAAAAATAATTTAATAATAAAAAAGAACACTAAGTGTTCTTTTATTTGATATAAATACAAAAATGTTATAAAATAACAACAAAAAAACAATAATATAAAAGGTGATTAAAATGAAAATATTAATAACTGGTGGCTCATCAGGAATAGGAAAAGATATGGCAAAAATCTTAGCAAAAAAAGAAAATGAAATAATAATAGTAGCAAGAGATGAAAATAAATTAAATGAAACAAAAAAAGAATTAGAAAAAGCAGGAGCAAATGTGACTTGTATAGTCTCAGATTTAAGTAAAGAAGAAAATTGCATAGAAATTCACAAAAAAGTACAAAATGTGGATATCTTGATTAATAATGCTGGTTTTGGAGATTGTGGAAGCTTTGAAAAAACAAATTTAGAAAAAGAAATAAACATGATAAAAACAAATATAATTGCATATCACATTCTAACAAAACTATATCTAATAGATATGAAAAAGAAAAATAGTGGAAAAATATTAAATGTAGCATCAATTGCAGGTTTTATGCCAGGACCTTTGATGGCAACATATTATGCAACAAAATCATATGTAGTAAGATTATCAGAAGCAATAAGAGAAGAATTAAAAAAGGAAAAATCAAAAGTACAAATAAGTATTTTATGTCCCGGACCTGTTGAAACGAACTTTAATAAAGTTGCAAATGTAAAATTCAAAATAAGAGAAGCAAAAAGTATAGATGTTGCAAAATATGCAATAAAAAACTTAGAAAAAGGAAAATTTTATATAATTCCAGGAATAGATGTAAAACTAGCAAGAATGGGAGCAAAAATATTTCCAACTAAACTAGTTGGAAAAGTAGCATATATGGTACAAAAAAGAAAATTAGGAGGAGAAAATTAGAAATAATGACTATAAATTGCCAATTGCAGTACATATAGTACGTACAGAGTTTTCAAACTCCTCATTTTCAGTATTAGATAAGTTCATTATTCTAGTTTCTTCAATGCCATTTATACCTATTTTAGAAGGAGTACTAATATAGATACCAGTTTTTTCATCATAAGAAGAAACTGGTAAAACAATTTTCTCATCAAATAAAATAGCTTTTGTAATTCTAGTTAATGAACTTGCAATACCATAACAAGTAAATCCTTGATATTTTCCAACAGTAAAACCTAATTTTTTTACTTCATCAGCAATTTCCAATTTTTCATTTAAAGTAATATTCTTAACATTTATATTACTCCAAGTAATAAATTGACTATCACCATGTTCACCTAAAACATAACCATCAATTTTTTGGATAGGAATATTTTTCCTTTCACTTAATACATATTTTAGCCTAGCAGTATCGAGTAAAGTTCCAGATCCAATTACTTTATATGGGTTACATTTAGCATATTTCCATGTAACATAGGTCATAACATCTAGTGGATTACTAGCAATCAAATATATACCAGAAAAACCAGAACCAGCAATAGAAGGAATAATAGAATGAAAAATCTCATTTGCTTTATATAAATCTTCCATTCTAGAAGTTTTAATAGCACTTTGAGTAGGACCAGCAGTAACGCAAACAATATTGGCATCTTTACAATCAGAATAATCTCCAATTTTAACATTTATTTTATTAGAAACATTTGCAATACAATGATCTAAATCCATGACTTTACCTTGTAATTTATTAATATCAGTATCTATTAAAATTAACTCATCTATATTTAAATTTTGATTAATTAAAGCATAAGCATATGCCATTCCAACATTTCCACAACCTATTAAAACAATTTTATTCATAATATATAAATCCTTTCTTTAAATACTAGAAAATACATTTCCTAAGCTATCATTTATAACTAAATTTGCTATACTATCAAAAGATGTTATACCTTTATTAATTAAAATTAAATTCTTTCCTTTAAAATATTTAATTAAACCACTTGCTGGATAAACCGTTAAAGAAGTTCCTCCGATTATTAGAGTATCACATGAAGAAATTAATGAGATAGAATTTTCTAAAACAGTATAATCAAGAGCTTCTTCATATAATACTACATCAGGTTTTATAATACCACCACACTCACAGTAAGGTATGTTTTTAGACTCAAAAATATAATTTGCATCATAAAATTTATTACATTTCATGCAATAATTTCTATAAACACTTCCATGTAACTCTAATACATTTTTAGAACCAGCTTTTTGATGTAATCCATCTATATTTTGTGTAATAATACCTTTTAAAATACCCTTATTTTCCAATTCGGCTAATTTAATATGAGTTATATTAGGATCATACTTTAAAGAATTCATTTTATTTCTATAAAACTCATAAAAATCAGCGGTATTATTTATAAAAAAGTGATGACTTAATATTTCTTCTGGTGAAAATTTATATTTTTGACTATATAAGCCATCTTTACTACGAAAATCTGGAATACCACTTTCTGTTGATACACCAGCACCACCAAAAAACACTATGTTAGTACTATTCTCAATAATATTTTTTAATAATTCAATTTTTTTATTCATAATTAAAACCTCTTTTTAAATAATATCACAAAAAATAAAAAATAGATAGGAAAATACAAATTTATTGACAAATACAAACAAACATTCTATAATAACTTTGGTGATATTATGGAAAAACAAATATTACATGTTGATGTTAATAATGCATTTCTAAGTTGGACAGCAGTAGAAATGTTAAAACAAGGAAATCAAATTGATATTAGAGACATTCCAGCAATAATTGGAGGAGATGAATCTAAAAGATCTGGAATTGTTTTAGCAAAAAGCATGAAAGCAAAGGAATGTGGAATAAAAACAGCAGATACAATATATCAAGCAAGGATTAAATGCCCAAATTTGCAAATATTTCCATCAAATTTTAAAATATATAGAAAATATTCAAATGAACTATATAATCTTTTGTTAGAATATACTGACAAAATAGAAAGATTTAGTATTGATGAATGTTTCTTGGATATGACTAATTATTTAAGAGGAGATACATTATTAAACAAAGGATATGAGATAAATAAAAGAGTAGAAAAAGAATTAGGATTTACAGTAAATGTAGGAGTAGCAAATAATAAATTACTTGCAAAAATGGCATCAGATTTTACAAAACCTAATAAAGTACATACATTATGGAAAGAAGAAATACCACAAAAAATGTGGACATTACCAATTTCTGAGTTATTTATGCTAGGTAAAAAGACAGTACCAAAATTACTAAATATGCAAATAAAAACAATAGGAGATCTAGCAAAAACTGAAAAAAGTAAATTAGAAAAGAAATTTGGAAAACATGGAGTTTTGATGTGGGAATATGCAAATGGAATAGATAATACAGAAGTAAAATACCTACCAGAAAAACCTAAATGTGTAGGAAATTCTGTAACACTACCAAAAAACATATCAGATATAAATAAATTAGAAGAAATTGTATTAACAATTTCAGAACAAGTAGCATATAGATTAAGAAAAGAAAAACTATATGCAAATACTGTTAATGTACAATTAAGAACAAAAAATTTTGAAGACACTTCACATCAAAAAAAGCTTCCAGAGGTAACTAATACGACAAAACAGATATATTTAACAGCAAAAGAGTTATTACATGAGATGTATAGAAAAGGACAAGAAATAAGACTTGTAGGAGTAAGAGTTGATAATTTAGTAGAATCAAAAGAAAATCAAATATCACTATTTGACGAAAATAAAGATGAAAAACAAGAAAAATTAGATAAAGTAATAGATACTTTAAGAAGTAAATATGGATATGATTCAGTAACAAGAGCAACTAAAATGGATGTTGAAGAAATAGTTAAGTTAAAAAAAGAGGAATAATATGAATGAAATAAAATATAATGGAGAAAAGATACCATATACAATAAAGAAATCTAAAATAAAAAATTTATATATACATATAAAAGAAGGACAAGTAATAGTAAAAGCGCCAGTAAGATTACAAGAAAAGTATATACAAGAATTTATAAATAAAAAATCAAAATGGATTTATGAGAATGTAAAAAGATATGAACAAAAGCCAAAAGTTGAAGAAAAGTTAGATATAAAAGATGTAGAAAGATTAAAAGAGATAATTGAAAAAAGCATACAAAAATATTCTAAAACGCTAGGAGCAATACCAAATAATATTAGAATAAAAAATATAAAATATGCGTGGGGAAGTTGTTCAAGTAAGAAAAATATAACAATTAATTTAAAATTGGCCAAAAAAGATGAAAAAGTAATTCAATATGTTGTATTACACGAAATGTGTCATCTAAAAGAAATGAATCACTCTACTAATTTTTGGGAATTAGTAGAAAAAAACATGCCGGATTATAAAATATATAAAAATAAATTAAAAGAATATTAAAAAAGAAAAGTAGAAATTAAACGAAAAAAGGGATAAAAACAAAAAACAAATCATATTTTGTAAATAGATATAAAATAATGACAAAACTTGCGATGAAAAATCCTTGCAAACCCTCTATTTTAATAGTATTATAAAAAGGCAGTGCATAATAATTACAAAAGAAAAAGGGGGAAATATTTTGAAGACTTTCTATACCAGTACATTTATAAAAAAAGAAGAATTACAAGAAGCGGGAATTACATATCCGATTAAATTAGAATACTACAAAATAATTAATGAAGATGAGATAATGAAAGGAGAAAAAGCAAGATTTGGAATAAAAGTAGTAAAAACCGAATATAGAGATGAAAAAGCTAAAATAGAGGAAAAAGAAATAACATATTTATCAAACGATGAAAAAAGGATTGAAGAAATTTTAAATATATTTAAAGAGAATGAAGTAACTCCAATTAGTGTTGAAGAAATAATATATGATTTTTGGAAAAGTATGATATTTATATAAAATTATCCACTAAAAACTTGCAAAATGTGGAAAATTAGTCTAGAATACTATAATAGAATAAATATAAATATAAAAATAATGAAATAATAAAGGGGAAAATAAGGAGGATTACATGGCTGATAAATTAATAATAGTGGAATCACCAGCAAAAGCCAATACAATAAAGAAATTCCTAGGTGGAAGTACAAAAGTGTTAGCATCTATGGGACATATAAGAGACTTACCAAAATCAAAAATGGGAATTGATATAGAACATGATTTTGAACCTGAATATATAAATATAAGAGGAAAGGGAGATTTAATAAAATCTTTAAAACAAGAAGCCAAAAAAGCAAAAAAAGTATATCTTGCAACTGACCCTGACCGTGAAGGAGAAGCAATAGCTTGGCATTTAGCATATATTCTATCAGATGATAAAAACAAAATGTCAAGAGTAACATTTAATGAAATTACAAAAACAGCAGTACAAAATGCAATAAAAAATCCAAGAGATATAGATATAAATTTAGTGGATGCACAACAAGCAAGAAGAGTATTAGACAGAATTGTTGGATATAAAATGAGTCCAGTTTTATGGAAAAAAGTAAAAAGGGGACTATCAGCAGGAAGAGTACAATCAGTAGCAGTAAAATTAATTGTAGATAGAGAAGAAGAAATTGAAAAATTTATACCAGAAGAGTACTGGAATATATATGTTATTTTAGAAGATAAAGAAAATAAAAAAGAATTTGAGGCAAGATTCTATGGAAAAAATGGTAAAAAATTAGAAATTCATTCACAAGAAGAAGTAGATAATATTTTAAAAGAAATAGAAAAAGCAAAATACGTAATAGAAGAAGTAAAAAGGGGAGAAAAGAAAAGAACGCCAGCCCCACCATTTACAACAAGTACAATGCAACAAGAGGCATCAAGAAAATTAGGATTTACATTAAAAAAGACAATGTCAATTGCGCAAGGACTATATGAAGGAGTAAAAATACCAGAAAAAGGAACAGTAGGTCTAATTACATACATGAGAACAGACTCAACAAGAATATCAGAAGAAGCAAGAAAAGCAGCAAAAGAACATATAGTAGGTACATATGGAGAAAAATATTATGAAAATAGATACTATAAAACAGGAAAAGATTCACAAGATGCACATGAAGGTATAAGACCTACATATAGTGATTTAGAACCAGAAAAAATAAAAGAGTCATTAACAAAAGATCAATATAAATTATATAAATTAATATATAATCGTTTTATGGCAAGTCAAATGGCAGCCGCAATTTATGATACAATGGCAGTTACGATAGATGCAAACGATTATACATTCAAGGCAAATGGACAAAGAATAAAATTTGAAGGATTTATGAAGCTATATGTTGAAGGGACAGACCAAAAAGAACAAGATGTAGAAGGTATGCTTCCAGACTTAAAAGAAAAAGAAGAGGTGAAATTAAACAAAATAAATCCAAAGCAAAGCTTTACGGAACCACCTCCAAGGTATACAGAAGCAAGTTTGGTAAAAGCATTAGAAGAAAAAGGAATAGGTAGACCAAGTACATATTCTCCAACAATAACAACTATCCTAGAAAGAAGATATATTGAAAAAGAACAAAAACAATTAGTCCCTACTGAATTAGGAAAAGTGGTAAATAAACTTCTAACAGAAAATTTTGGAGATATAATAAATGTTGAATTTACAGCAAAAATTGAAAATGAATTTGATGATATAGCAGAAGGAAAAGAACCATGGAAGCAAATGATTAGAGAATTTTATGGGCCTTTTGAAAAAGAAATAGAAAAAGTAGAAAAAGAACTTGAACATGTAGAATTAGTAGATGAAGTATCAGATATACCATGTGAAAAATGTGGAAGAATGATGGTGTATAAATATGGAAGATATGGAAAATTTCTAGCATGTCCAGGATATCCTGAATGTAAAAATACAAAACCAATTGTTGAAACGATTGATGTGCCTTGTCCTAAATGTGGAGGAAAAGTACAAGTAAGAAAGACAAAAAGAAGAAGAAATTATTATATTTGCGAAAATAATCCTGATTCTTGTGATTATATTTCATGGAATAAACCTAAAAAAGGGGAAAAATGGAATCCAGAAGAAACAGAAGAAATAAAACCTAAAAAGACTAGAAAAAAATCAACTAAAAGTAAAAAATAAAATATTTAATTAATAAATAAATTTAGGAGAAAAAATGAACGAATTAACAGATTCAATGATAATACAAGATTTATTACAAAGAGATGTAGGAGTATCAATATTTGGACTAATATTTTTGATTATAATATTAATTATTGGAATTTATATTATAACAAAAAGTAGAAAAGGAAAAGATAGTAAAAAAACTAAAATATATATTATTATAATTACTGTTATAATACTTATAATGATGATAATTCCAATATTAAAGTTAACAAATATTGATATATATGGGAAAAATATAAACCTTATAATAAGTAAAATAGACAAAAAAACATATAGAACACGGAACAAGTGATCCAGGAACAAGAAAAACATATTATTATGTAGAAATAAAAGGATATGAAGATAAAAAAATAAATATAACAAAAGAAAAATATGACGAAATTAATGAAGGTGAAGAAGTATATGTAGTATTATATAACGAAGATGATCCTATAAGCATATATGAAGTAGACAAATATGAATATGTAGGAAATAGATTTGAAGTAAAGGATACTATATATTAACTAGTATATTTTATATAAATAAAAAGACTGTTGACAAATTAATTTTTTAATCAACAGTCTAAATTATTATATAAGAAGAGAAATATTTATGTAGTAGTAATTAACATACAAGTTTAAAAAATTGAGGAATATTAAAAAATATTGAAAAATATTAAATGCTAAAACCATTTATTTTTCAGTATTTTTTTGGACTTTCTCAAAAAATAAAAAAATTAGCAAATTATAAAAAATGCTAACTTTTTGGAGGCGACACCCGGATTCGAACCGGGGATCAGAGTTTTGCAGACTCGTGCCTTAGCCACTTGGCTATGTCGCCATATTGGAGCAGGTAGCGGGAATCGAACCCGCGAATCAACCTTGGCAAGGTTGCATTTTACCACTAAATTATACCTGCATAAAATAAAACTTATTTAATTCATACTCAATTATATGTATTAATTTATAAAATATGAATAATAAAATTGTTTTACGACTAAGCATTTAATATAATAACAGATTTTCATTTAATTGTCAAGAAAAAAATAAGCCTATAACTAGGCCTAAAAAACAACTACATTTCTTTGAAAAATTGATACTCTTTACCAGAAGCGTTTATACCTTTATAAACATATCCGTTATAGATACTACCATTATCATCATTTAAGTTAACATTTAAAGACATATTATATACAAATTTTTCTCCTAAATTATTAATTATATTTATTCTAAAACTTAAAATATAACTAATATCATTTAAATTAACATTTGCTTCTTGCAAAACCTTACCATTAAAAGAAACTGTATTTACTTCCTGTGTTGCAGAATAATTAGTTAAAATATCTTTGTTTAAATATCCCAAAGAAATAGGATTTGAACAATCTGTGTAAAATGTAGGGTTTGAATAATCATGATTTTCATTTTCTGAATTAGTATTAACAATATTAAAATCGATTCTATTATTTTCTGGAAGATTAATATCTTCATATTTTCCAAAATTTAAAGGGTTTTTATAGTTTAAAAATTTTGTGCCAATATCGGCATTAGATTTCATAGAAATATTATCAATATATAATTCTCGAATAGTATTTTCATCTGTTAATTCAGAAATTGTTGCCAAATTATCAATATATATTGATATATCAGTATATTGAGATATACTCATATTTTTTAAAGATAAATCATCAGAATTATCTATTGCATTTGCACTACTATATAACAAAATTCTCTGTACAGAAAAAATAGGATTTTCATTTTCATCAGCAATTTCTATCATTTGATTTGCAAAAGAATTTCTAGATAATACCTCTGAAAATACAAAATTATAATACAATATAAAAACAATAAATAAAGTAATTAATAAAATAGAAAATACTAATCTTTCGTTTTTTAATTGAATTTTTTTAAATTTCACATTAATCACCACATTTTTAAATTCAAATCATAATAATACTAAAAGAAAGATATATATCTTTCTTTTAGTGTTTTATATCAATATTATCTAAGTCTATTATAAAGCATTTCCATATAACTATAAACTTTTGTATACCATTCCTTATCACTAGCATATCTTGTGTTTACACCTTGTAAAGTAGGCCCATTATAATACCAAGCAGCAGCAGTTTCACCATCATATATTTTAGTTCCAGAAGGATTTAAATAATATTTAACTAATGATTTTGCAACTGTCTCAATTCCTTCCTCATAGCTATCAAAACCAAGTGATGATTCATAAGGACTCTCATCATAAGCGCCATAACCAAATAGATTATGCTTGTCCTTAGCAATTTGAGAAGTACCCCAAGCACTTTCGTGAATTGCCATTGATGCTAGGAATATACCATTAATATTATATTTTTTCTCCATGTTATAAAATACAGCGTAATTATCTTCAAAAATATTATTTGTATCATTAGATAAGTTTGTAAATACTTTCTTATAGTCATTTAATGTAAGACCACTTGCCTTATTTAACTCCATATCTATATTAACTTTAATTAAGATTCTTTGAATACGATTCTTTTCAACAATGTTTGGAGTTGTATATGAAGATGTTAAGTTAGAAGTTTTTATATATCCTTCAATACCATCAAATGAAACTTTACACCATTCTTCACTTGGCAATTCTAATAATTTAACATCTAAACTTTCTTTTACTTCTGCAACATCATTAGAATTATCATCAGCAGCAGCTTTCAAATTAGCTGTATTTACAAAATACATAATATCGCCAATATGAACTTTATGCTTTGCTAAAAATTCAGAAGTACCAACATCAATGATTTTTGATATAGGTTCAACTAAACGATTTTTACTTAGAATAACCTCTTCAACAAAATTGCCATTTTCATAAGTTTTTACTACTGTAACATTGTCCTTGCCAAGAGTACCTTCTTGAAGTATAACTTCTTCACCTTTTGGTAATGTACTATTATTCTGATATGTAGTTTCAAAATCAACATCACGTTCTTCTGTAACTTGCTCTTTAACACGATCCATTCCAGAATTTTCAGAAATTATACTTTGCATATTTAAACGGTGCCTATTTAATTCATATTCTGAAACTTCTTGTAAATTTTCCTCCTTAGCATAGCTTTCTGTAAAAGCAGAAGTTTTAGGAAAGAAAATAGCCATACCAATAATTAAAGCAGAACATCCCACTATAATATGTGACAATTTTAAATCATAACTTTTCTTAAATGTTTTATTTGAATCAAGTTTAGAATGAAAAGAGAATTTTGATTTATGTACTTTTCTTTGATAGGCTTGTCTTGCTTTTGGATTATGTTGAAGTTCTTGTAACTCATTAAAAACATCTATTAAATCACGTTCTTCTCGTTGGAAAGAATTTTTATCCTTTGCCATTATAATTTCTCTCTTTCTACTTTTAAAATAATACACATTTATTATACAATAACAAAATATATCTGTCCACATTTTTAAGAAAAAAAGTTTTAGTAATAATTACTAAGAAAAAAATATATATAAATACTTAAAAAGTAATTATATAAAAACTTGCAAAATCTATAAAATGGTATATAATAGTAATATAAAAAACATAAAAAGAAAAGAGGAAATATGAACTTAGAAAAATTAGAAAACGAAATTAAATATACTTTTAAAAATAAAGAACTATTAAAAAAGGCGCTTACACATACATCATATGCAAATGAAAAAAGAATAGAAAGCAATGAAAAACTAGAATTTTTAGGAGATAGTATATTAGAATTTATATCAAGTAAATATTTATATAGTAATTATCCTAATTTAAAAGAAGGAGAAATGACAAAAGTCAGAGCCACAGTAGTATGTGAAAAAAGCCTATATAAAATTGCTAAAAAACATAATTTTAGTGAGTTCTTGTATCTTGGAAAATCAGAACAATTAACAGGAGGAAAAAACAGACCAGCAATACTTGCAGATAGCGTAGAAGCGATAATAGCAGCAATGTACTTAGATGGAGGATTAAAAGAAGTAGAAAAGTTTATAATAAATAATCTAAAAGAAGAAATAGAAATTGCAACAAAACATGTGGGAGATAGAGATTATAAAACAGTATTACAAGAAAAACTACAAGAACATGGAGATGTAAAAATAGTATATGAAATTACAAAAGAAGAAGGACCAGATCATAACAAGAGTTTTGAAGCACAAGTAAGTTTAAACGGTAAAGTCCTTGCAAAAGGAAAGGGGAAAAGTAAAAAAGAAGCACATATGCAAGCTGCAAAAAAAGCATTAGAAAATATGAAATAGAAAAGAGGTAAAATATGAAAAAGCAATATATTATACCAATATTTGTACCACATTTAGGTTGTCCCAATGATTGTATATTTTGTAATCAAAAATCTATAAGTGGTCAAAAGAAAAATATGACTAAGGAAGAAGCAAAAGAAATAATTGATAATTACCTTGAAAATATAAAAAATGAAAATGCACAAATTGAAATAGCATTTTTTGGAGGAAGTTTTACAGCAATAGATGTAAATAAACAAGAAGAACTATTAGAACTTGCATATGAATATGTAAAAAATGAAAAAGTTGAAAGTATTAGAATTTCAACAAGGCCAGATAGTATAGACAAAGAAACATTAAAAAGATTAAAAAAATACAAAGTAAAGACAATAGAACTAGGTGTACAGTCTGCAAATGACTATATTTTAAGAAGATCAAATAGAGGACATACTTTCGAAGATGTAAAAAAAGCATCTAAACTAATAAAATGGTATGGATTTAAATTAGGACATCAAATGATGGTAGGACTACCAGAAAGTACAAGAATAGATGAAATAAATACTGCAAAAGCACTAATAAAGTTAAAACCTAAAATGGTAAGGATATATCCAGTACTAGTAGTAAAAAATACAAAACTAGAAGAAGAATATAAAGAAGGAAAATATGAACCATTACCATTAGTACAAGCAGTTGAAACATGTAAACAACTAGTAGCAATGTTTGTAAAAAAGAAAATAGATGTAATAAGAGTAGGCTTGCAAAATACAGACGAGATAACAAATCCAGATAAAAAAACAAGTGAAGTAATTGCAGGACCATATCATCCGGCATTTAGACAATTGGTTGAGTCAAGTTTATGGTATGATGCAATAGTTGCCAAAATTAAGAAATTAAATGTAAAAGTAAAAGAAGTAGAAGTAACAGTAAATCCAACAGATAGTAACAGTGTTATAGGGCATAAAAAAGGAAATGTATTAAAATTAAAAGATACATATGATGTGGATTTAATATTAAAGCAAGATGAAAATATAAAACCAGGAAAATCAAAGATAGAAATAACAAAAATATATCATGATTTTTTAGAAGAATAAATAAAGAACAATGTATAAAAAACCACAATTTACCAATAATAAAGTAAAAGGTGGTTTTTATGCATATAGAAGAAAAATATAATATACCAAGAATATTTATTGAAATAATGCTAACAATAATAGGTTCAGGAATGATGGCAGCAGGGGTATCATTATTTTTACTTCCAAATCAATTATCATCAGGAGGAATAGCTGGAATTGCGACAATAACATATTATTTATTAAAAATACCAATGGGAACAATGATATTAATAATAAATATACCTTTATTTATATTTTCATTTTTTAAGATAGGGAAAAGTTTTTTTATAAAGTCATTGATAGGAACAATAAGTCTATCATATTTTATAGATTTATTAGATTCATTTAATCCATTAACACAAGATAGACTATTAGCATGTATATATGGTGGAATTTTGATAGGATTGGGAACAGCAATATTATTAAAAGCAAATTCATCAACAGGAGGAAGCGATTTAATAAGTTTTATTGCAAAAGAATATAAACCAGAAATTAGAGCAAGTAATTTAATAATAATGATAGATATAACAATAATAACATTAAATGTAATATTTTTTAAAGAAATAGAAATAGGATTATACTCAGCAATAGCGATATATATAATGGGAAAGATAATTGATATATTATTTGAGGGAATAGACTTTACAAAATTATTACTAATAATTTCAGATAAAACAGAAGAAATAGCAAAAGAAATAGGAGAAAAAGTTCAAAGAGGAGCAACAGGAATATATGGAAAAGGAATGTATACAAATAAAGAGAAATTAATATTAATGTGTGCTGCATCAAGAAGAGATATAAATAGAATAAAACAAATAGCGAAAAAAGTAGATAAAAAAGTATTTATAATAATCACAAATTCAAGAGAAGTAGTAGGTTTAGGATTTAAAAAAGAATGAAATGTCGATTGTAGACATTTCTTTTATATATGTTTTGTTTTTTAAATACATTTAATTATAAGCTATGTTCAAAAGTAAAAAAATATAGTATAATAATGTAGAAATTAAACAAAAAGGAAGAGAAAAATGAAAGAACAAAAATATATAATTAAGGATAGTAACTCATTTGAATTAAAAGATATATTTGAATGTGGACAATGTTTTAGATGGAATGAACAAGATGATGGAAGTTATATAGGAGTATTTGGTGAAAATGTTTTAAATGTTAGGAAAATAAATAATGAAATAATATTTACAGGAATTTGTAAAGAAAATATAAAAACAACAGTAGAAGAGTATTTTGATTTAAACAGAAACTATGAGAATATAAAAAACAAATTATCAAATATTGATGAAAATATGAAAAAAAGTATTGAATATGGAAAAGGGATACGTATATTAAATCAGGATTTATGGGAAACAATAATATCGTTTATAATTTCTGCAAATAATAATATTCCAAGAATAAAAGGAATAATTGAAAGATTATCAAAAAAATATGGAAAAGAAATAAATTGGAAAGGTAACAAATATTATACTTTTCCAACAGCAAAACAATTAAAAGATGTAACTGTACAAGAATATAGAGAATTAGGTTTAGGATTTAGAGATATTAGATTGTATGAAACAACACATATGATACTAGATAAAAAAATAAACCTTGAAGAAATGCAAAAAAACCCAGATACAATACAAGTTAGAGAGCAATTACTAAGCTTATCAGGTGTTGGACCAAAAGTTGCAGACTGTATATTGTTATTTTCAACACTAAAAAGATTTGAAGTTTTTCCAATAGACGTATGGGTAAGAAGAGTCATGAATGATCTATACATCCATAATCAAGATGAGACAAAAGTAAATAAAAAAGAAATAGAGAAAATAGCAAATGAAAAATTTGGGGATTTAGCAGGATTAGCACAACAATATTTATTTTATTGGAGAAGAGAAGCTTAAAAGTATAATTAGACATGGAGGTGAAATATGGGGTTAAGAATTATATATGGAAAACCAGGTACTGGAAAAAGCGAGTTTTGTTTTTTAGAAATAGCCAAATTGATAGAAAAAGAAAAAAAGATATATATGATAACACCAGAACAATTTTCATTTACAGCTGAAAGAAAGCTTATGGAATGCATAAATAAAAACGCAATTACAAATGCAGAAGTAGTTACATTAAGTAGATTAGCATATAGAGTGATGAATGAAATAGGTAGAGCAAACAAAACTCAGATTTCTAAATGTGGAAAAGCAATGATTATATATTCCATATTAAATAAATATAAAAAAGAATTTAAATTTTTAGGAAAATCAGATGAGAATATTGAATTAAGCATGAATGCTATAAAAGAATTTAAAAAACATGGAATTACAATAGAAAGCTTAAAAGAAGAAGAAAAAAATACAGAAGACAACTATTTAAAATCAAAATTATCAGATGCAATTTTAATCTATGAAAAATTTGAAGAGCAAATAAAAAATAAATATATAGAAGATACAGATCTTTTAAATATATTAAGTCAAAATTTAGAACAAACTAATATAATAAAAGATAGTATAATATATTTAGATGAGTTTGCAGGATTTACAGGTCAAGAATATGAAGTTATAAAAAAACTAATAGAACAAGCTAAGCAAGTAAATATAACAATATGTATAGACAACTTAGATACTAACACAAACCCAGATACAGACATATTTTATTCTAATAAACAAACATTAAAAAAGATACTAAATTTAGTAAAAGAAAATGGACTAAAATTAGAAGAACAAGTATTTTTAAATAATACATATAGATTTAAAGCAGAAGAATTAAAACATTTAAGTGAAAACATAAATAATACAAAAATAAACAAATATAATAAAGAAAACCATAACATACAACTATTTCTAGCACAAAATCCATATAGTGAAATAGAACAAGTTGCAAAACAAATTACTAGATTAACAAGAAATGAAAATCTAAGGTATAAAGACATAGCAGTAATTGCAAAAAATATTAATGAATATTCTCCATTAGTTAGAAGTATATTTTCAAAATATAATATACCAGTATTTATTGATGAAAAAAGAGAGCTAAATCAAAACATAATAACACAATATGTATTATCAATTATGGAAATATTAAACAAAAATTTTACAATAGAAAGTATATTTTTTTATTTAAAATCAGGATTTTGTGATATAGAAAAAGATGAAATATTTAGACTAGAAAATTATTGTATAAAATGGGGAATAAAGCAAAATAAATGGAAAAAAGAATTTACATATGAAAAAGAAAACACAGAAAAAGCTCAGGAAATTGGAAGACTAAATGAATTAAGAAAACAAATTGTAGAACCTTTATTAGAATTAAAGAAAAAAATAGATAATGAAAAAACAGCAAAAAATATTAGTAAAAGTCTGTATGAATTCTTAATTAGTCAAAAACTAGAAGAAAAAATAAACTTAAAAATAGAAGAATTACAAAAAACAGGACTAATTGAACTAGCAGAAGAGTATATACAAAGCTATAAAATAATCTTAGAAATATTAGACGAAATTGTACTTACATTTGGAGAAGATAAAATAACGCTTGATAAATATAGCAAAATATTAAAAGTAGGAATGCAAAATAGCGAACTTGGAAGAATACCAGGAACACAAGATCAAGTTACATTTGCAGATATTGAGCGTTCAAGGAGTCATAAAGTAAAAACAGTATTCCTAATAGGAGTAAATGATGGGCAATTCCCAAGTATAAAAAAAGAAGAGGGATTTTTAAATGATGAAGATAGAGAATATTTAAAGAGTAAAGGATTAGAAATAGCAAAGGGAACAACCGAAAATTTATATGAAGAAAATTTTAACATATATAAAGCATTTACAACAGCAGAAAATAATATATACATTTCATATTGCTCATCAGACAAAGAAGGAAAAACACTAAGGCCATCAATTTATATAAACAAAATAAAGAGAATTTTTCCAAAATTACAAGAAGACAGTGATATAATAAGTAAAAATTATGAAATAGCAAATTCAAAAGTTACATATGAAGAATTATTAGAAAATATTGCAAAGTTAAAAGATAAAGAAAAAATAGATGAAGTATGGTATTTAGTATATCAATATTACAAATCTCAAAATGATTGGAAAGAAATATTAAATAAAGATTTACAAGCATTATTTTATACAAATCAACCTAAAATGCTAACAAAAGAAAATACAGAAAAATTATATGGAGATACATTAAACACAAGTGTTTCAAGGTTAGAAAAATATAGAAGTTGTCCATTTTCATATTATTTACAATATGGATTAAAATTAAAAGAAAAAGAAGAATTAAAAATACATACATTTGATACAGGTTCTTTTATGCATGAAATAATAGATGAATTTTTCGAAACAACTAGAAAAGAAGATATAAACTTAGCGGAATTAGAAGAAGAATATATATTTGAATTAGTATCAAAAATAATAGAAGAAAAATTGGAAGATGCAAAAAATTATATATTCACGGCAAGTGTGAAATATAAAGTATTAGTAAGAAGATTAAAAAGAATTATAACAAAAGCACTGAAATATATAATTCAAACCATTATACATAGTGACTTTAATATAGAAGGAACAGAAGTTGAATTTAGTAAAAAAGGAAAATATAGACCGATAATATTAGAATTAGAAAATGGAAAAAAAGTTAAGATTACAGGTAAAATTGATAGAATAGATACAGCAAATGAAGAAAATGGTAAATATTTAAGAATAATAGATTATAAATCTTCAAGTAAAAATATAGATTTAAACGAAGTATATGCAGGATTACAAATACAGTTATTAACGTATGTAGATGCTATTTGCAATGAAGAAGATATAATGCCAGCAGGAATATTCTATTTTTCTTTATTGGAACAAATGATTACATCAGATAAAAAAATTACAGATGAAAAAATAGAAGAAATGATACAAAAAAACTTTAAAATGAAAGGTTTAATTGTTGCAGATGTAAAAATTATAAAAATGAATGATAATACATTAACATCTGGAAGCTCAAAATTAGTCCCAGCAGCAATAACTAGTGCAGGAGCGGTAAATCAAAAATGGACTAATGGAGTAACGAAAGAGGAATTTAAAATCTTGCAAGATTATATAAATATAACAATAAAGCAAATAGCAAAAGAAATATTAAATGGAAATATAGAAATAAGACCATATAATAAAAAGGGAAAAACACCATGTGAGTATTGTGAATATAAAATGATATGTGGATTTAATCCGAAATATAAAGATAATAGATATAACTATATAGAACAAAAATCAAAAGATGATATAATAAAAAAGATGAAAGACATAAGGTAAAACAAAATTAAAAGGGAGAAATTTATGGAAAAAGATAAAAAAAGACAAATGAGAAAACATAATATGAAATTATTTCCAATATGCAAATCACTAGGTTGGGATTATATATTTTTTTATACAACTAATTTCCTTTTCTTAACACAAGTAAAAAATATTAGCCCAGCAGATGTTGTCCTTATTGAATCTTTTTACGCATTATTTGGAATAATTATGCAAGTACCAGGAGCATTTATAATTGAATATATAGGAAGAAAGAAGAGTATAGTTTTTGCCAATATCCTAAATTGCATGTATATTCTAATGATAATATTTAGTAATAATTTATTTAACCTTATAATAGCAGAAATATTATCCTCACTTGCATTTGGGATAAAAGATAGTGCAGAACCAGCAATACTTAACGAATCAATACCGCCATCTAGATATAAAAGCAAAATCTTTTCAAGAATAAGTGCAAAGGGAGCTTCTGGTTACTATATTTTAAATTCTATTTCAAAGATAATTGCAGGATTTTTCTATGATATAAATCCATATATACCAATAACATTATCTCTTACAATAACTATAATTGTAACATTATTATCAGTTGGTTTTATAGAACCACAAAAAAATACTAAAATAAAAGAAATAAAAGAATTTAACCAAATAAAGGAATTAAAGGATTCTCTAAAATTTACCCTAAAATCAGAAAGACTAAAAAGTTTAATATTATTTGATTCAGTGGTTGTAGGAATAATTAGTGTATTGGCAACATATGAGATAAGTTTATTAGAAGAGTTAAATATATCAGCAAAATATTTATGTACAATTTTTGCTATATTAGGAATAGTATCTGGAATTTTAGCAAAAAAACAAGAAAAATTTCATAACAAATATAAAAATAAATCATTATCAATACTAATAGGAGTAATTGGACTTACAATTATAGCAGCTGGTATTTCAGGACTTATATCAAGACAATATAGAATCTTTATAGCCGTAATAATCATTGCATATATTATTAAATATGCATATGACAGCATATATCAACAATTAATAGAAAAATATTTAAGGAATTTTGCAAATGAAAAAATAGACACAAAAATATTTGTAATTAAAAACTTTCTAGGAAGTATACAAAGTGCATTTATTGGAATTATAGCATCCTTCTTACTAGATAGAATGAATACAGCATACTGTATGATGATATTAGGAATATCTACTTTATTATTCACAATAGTTATGAATAAATATATGAAAACAAGAGTAGGATTAAAACCAGAAGAATATTCAAAAGATGAAATTAAATATGATGAATTAAATTGATAGGAGAAAAAAATGGATTTATCAAATGAAAATGTAATTCATATAAAAAAAGATGGAGTAGAATATCTTCAATTTAAGAAATTACTTGAATATAAAGATAAAATAAACCATGTATATACATTAGGGATAGACTGGAATTTTAGGACAACTACACCTGATAAAAAAGAATTACCAAAAGACCAATATGAAAAAAATATAAAATCATACAAAAAACTATGTAAAGAATTGAATATGAATTATGAAAATTTAGTAAAACCAAATCAAGATCATACAGATGAAGTAAAATTGGTAAAAAACAAAATTGAAATAAATAAACCAGACTTTGATATTGAAGAATATGATAGAACAGATGGATTATTTACAAATAAAAAAGATATAATATTGGGAACAACAAATGCAGACTGTATTTTATTACTATTCTATGATCCAGTAAAAAATATAATTGCAAATACACATTCTGGTTGGAGAGGAACCTTGCAAAGGATATCAGTAAAAACAGTAAAAAAGATGATAAAAGAATTCAATTGTAAACCAGAAGATATAATTTGTTGCATATGCCCAAGTATAAGAAAATGTCATTTCGAAGTAGATGAAGATGTAAAAGATATGTTTGAAAAGGAATTTAAAGAACTAAATCTAAATGAAATAATAAAAGAAAACATATCAAATAAAAAATGGAATATAGATACAGTTTTAATAAACAAAACTATATTAAAAGAAGCAGGATTAGAAGAAGAAAATATTATAGATAGCAAGATATGTAGTGTATGTAATTCAAATAAAATACATTCATATAGAGTAGAAAAACAAGGATATGGATTAAATGTAGCACTAATAGAAAAGATATAAGAAAAGATAAAGGAGTATAAGATGAAAAATAATCAAGAAATACAAATGATGAGAAAAACTAATATGAGGATATTTCCTTTATATAAAAAATTGGGATGGGACTATCTATTTTTCTATACAATAGACTTCCTATTTCTTACACAGATAAAAGGAATTAGTGCTTCTGATGTTGTATTAAAAAGTACTTTTTATGCTTTTTTTAGTATTATAGTACAAATACCAGCAAATATAGTTGTAGAGTTTTTAGGAAGAAAGAATAGTGCAATATTAGGAAATATTTTAAACTGTATTTATATGGTAATTATAATGCTAAGCAGAAACTTGTTTGATTTAATTATTGCAGAATTTTTCTGTGCAATAGCATTTTCAATAAAGAATGTTGCAGAACCAAGCTTACTAAATGAATCAATTCCGCCATCTAGATATAAAAGTAAAATCTTCTCAAAAATAAGTGCAAAAGGAGCATCTGGTTACTATATTTTGAATTCCATTTCAAAGATAATTGCAGGTTTTCTATTTGCTATAAATGGATATTTACCAGTTATATGTTCACTAGCTATATTAATAATAGTTACAATATTATCTATTGGATTTATAGAACCAATAAAGAAGAAAACAAAAAGTAAATTAATGTATAAAGAACAAATAAAAAACGTAAAAGATGGTTTCATATTTATACTAAAATCAGAAAGATTAAAAGCTTTAATTTTATGTGCTTCATTAATAGATGCACTAATATGGATACTATCAACATATCATGTAAGCTTACAAGAAGAATTAAGGTTATCGTCAATAATTATAGGAATCATTGCAGCAATTGGAAGTTTTATTAGTGCATATGCATCAAGAACTCAGAATAAATTTCATGAAAGATTCAGAAATAAATCATTATTTATAATATCAATATTGCTATCAATAAGTACAGTAATTGCAGGTATATTTGGAATTAAGGCACAAGGACATATTCTATTATTATTAATTGTAATAGCAACATTTTTAATATATAGTTTCGGAAATGGAATGTATAGTACAATTATTGATAAATATCTAAGAAATTTTGCTAACCAATCAATTGATACAAAAATATTTGCTGCAAAAAATTTATTCAGAAACGTTTTCAGGATGATAATAGGAATACTAGCATCATTTCTATTAGATAAAACAACGACAGCATACTGTATGATTATAATAGGAATAATTTTTACAATAATATTTGTATTAGTAGAAAAGTATATGAAAAATAGAGTAGGACTAAAACCAGAAGAATATTCAAAAATAGAAAGAAAATATGATGAACAAAAAGAAACGCAATAAAATTAAAAGGAGGTAAAAATGATAATTCCAGAAAAATTAAAAATAGGAGATACAATAGGAGTAGTAGCACCTTCAAATCCAATAATAGATGATAATATAAAAGAATTAGAAGACGCAAGAAAAAAAGTAGAAAAAGCAGGATTTAAAGTCAAATATTCAAAAAATTTATTTTCAAATACAAATGGATATAGTAGCACAGCAAAAGAAAAAGCAGAAGATATAAATGAAATGTTTAACGATAAAGAAGTAAAAATGATATGGTGTGCAAAAGGTGGACAAAATTCGAATTCGACATTTGAATATTTAGATTATGACTCAATAAAAAACAATCCAAAAATAGTTTGTGGATATAGTGATATAACATCATTAACAAACATAATAACAGCAAAAACAGGACTTGTAACATTTAGTGGAACGAATTTTAAAACAATAGCAACAGATGAAACAGACTATAGCTATAATGAAGTAATTAAAAGATTTGTAGATGGCAGTTTGGAAATAGGTATAGAAGGAGAGAAATATAAAACATTAAAAGATGGAATAGCAGAAGGAAAATTAATAGGAGGTAATTTAAGTTTAACAAGAGGTCTAGTTGAAGGAAAATATTCAATAGACTTTACAGACAAGATTTTGTTTTTAGAGGAATTGGGGTTTGAAACAATGCCATCACTTGCAAGTAATTACCTATACTACATGAAACAAAATGGAGTGTTTGATAAGATAAAAGGATTATGGATAGGAAACTATGAACATGAAAGCGAAATAACACTTGAAAAGGTTGTTTTAGATGTTTTAGAAGATAAGTACAATTTTCCAATAATAAAATCTAATAACTTTGGACACACAGAAACAAAAACGGTAATACCAATAGGAGCAAAAGCAAAAATAGATACAACAAAGACAAGAAAAATAGAATTAATAGAAAAATGTGTAAAATAAGAGGAGTAAAAAATGTTTGAAACATGGGAAGAATTAGAAAATTCAATAGTTGATTGTAACAAATGTAAATTATATAAAGGAAGACAAAATATAGTATTTGGAACAGGAAATAAAAATGCAGATTTAATGTTGATTGGAGAAGGGCCAGGAGCAGATGAAGATAGACTAGGAGAACCTTTTGTAGGAAGAGCAGGAAAAATAATGAATTTAGCGTTCCAAACAATAGGATTAAAAAGAGAAGAAGTATATATTGCAAATATAGTAAAATGTAGACCACCTAATAATAGAAACCCAGAACAAGATGAAGCTGATAGTTGCATGAACTATTTAAGAAACCAAGTCATTCTAGTTAAGCCTAAAATAATCATATTACTTGGAAGTGTAGCATTAAAAAACATATTAGGACAAGAATATGGAATAACATCATCTAGGGGAAAATGGATAGAAAAAAAGGGTATAAAATATATGCCAACATGGCATCCAGCAGCACTATTAAGAGACGAAACAAAAAAAATAGATTTTATAAAAGACCTAAAATTAGTAATGGAAGAATATAAAAAAGAAAGTAGTGATTAAAATAAAAAAGTTTGACCAAATGATAAATCAAAGCCAAAGAAGAGTATCACAAGAAAACTTACAATCTATAAAAAATACTATAAACAAAGTTTTCAAAAGTATAAAATCCGTTATATATAGCGAAAGAGAAAAATCAGATGATGAAATAAGTGATATAACATATAAAGCAGAACTAGCAATACAAAAGATATTAAGAAAATGCTTAATGGAAATATCATATAATCTTCCAACAGAAGATGAAGCTCATATCTTAAACAGTTATCAGGAATTACTATATAATCATTCAAAAAGAAAAGAAATATATAATAGAATAAAGAATATAGATACAGATAAATTAGAAAAAGGTAGTCTAGGTGATAATATAGATAAAAATGAAGAGTTTTTAATTAAACAGATACTGTTTATGTATCGAAAAATAGCAGATACAATTTCAGAAAAAGAATATCAAGTTTTAAGGGAATATAAAAAGAGTGATAAAGTAAAAAGAATAGCTCAAAATAAATTATCAGAAAAAGAGTTAGAAATATTAGAAGCAAGAGCAAAAATGATAGGAAAAGAAGAAGAAAAAGTAGAAGAAGCATTTTTAAATTCACGTGATATCTTTTCAGAAAATATAAGAAAAAAATATATAACAGGATTAATCACAATAGGAAAAATAATAAAAGAGTTTGGATCATTTAGATTATATGAACAAAGAGAAAATATAAGATTAAAAGAAATAGGGATAGAACAAAAAGGAGTAAAACTAGAAGAATGCTTTAATGAGGAATTTTTAGAGACAGTGCCAATAAAAAGTCTAATTGCAATGAATGCCTTTTGGGAGAATAGACTAACAAAGGAAATTGAAAGAATTAACAATGCAACATTTATATTACAAGATCTAAATTTAATTGAAGAGATATTAAACGACCCAGAAGTATATGAAGAATTTCCATTTGAAAAACTTTCAGATAAAGAAATAGAATCAGAAATGATAAAAGCAGAATTTATAAGAGGAGTTACACAAATTTGTGTAGAAAAAATGGAAGAAGATTTAAAGAAACAAAAAAGACAAGAAAAAGTTGAAGAAGTAGATATAACACCATATATAAAAATGGTATCAGCCCAATATCAAGAAGATTATAGTAAATATTTTGGAACAAAATTACCAAACACAATGAATGTTTTAAGATATGATATAGAAAACAAATATATGACAGGAAGAAATGTAGTAGATAATTTATATAAAGGTAAAAATGCTAATATATTAGCATTAGTAGAATCTTGTATAACAAGAGATACTATACAAAACTGGGGATATATAGAAGAAGAAAACAATTTAGGAAATTATATAATATTAGGATTTGACATAGAAGGACTAAATATGCCATTAAGAATACATATACCAAAAAATTATCTAGAACAATTCTTTGACGCAAATAATATGGAAAAAATCATTCCTATTTATAAAGGAAACGATGATTTTAAACGTTTGGGAGAACAAAGAAAAACACCTGTATTAATACCAATTAGCCCTAATATAAAAGAACAAATAAGAAAAATAGAAATAAACAAAAAAGGAAGCATTCAACAAGCAATGTATATAGAACATTTAAAATATTTAGCAGATACAAAAATAGAAAACTTCCCTCAGCGACTAAAAGCACCAAAAGTTATAGAAAAAGGTAAAAAACAAAAAGTAAAATATTCAATAAAAAGAGAATATATTAATTTAGAAACAGGTCAAAAATATGAAATGAATAAGGATGGAAAATATGTTCAAAAACCAGAAAAAAAAGAAAGATAGTAACTGAACTAAAAGTCAGTATAATTGACATATAAAAATAAAATTAGTATAACTAATAAAGCAATATATGAAAGGAATGAAAATAAATGCAGCAACCTAATGAAATAAAAGAAAAAGCAAATTATTGTTTAAACTGTAAAATAAAGCCATGCTCATTAAAAGGGTGTCCATTAGAAAATAATATACCAGAATTTATAAAAAATGTAAAAGAAGAAAAATACTTTGAAGCATACAAAATACTATCAGAAACAACTGTAATGCAAGGAGTATGTGGAAGAATATGTCCTCATATGAAACAATGCCAAGGATCATGTATAAGAGGAATAAAAGGAGAACCAGTTTCAATAGGTGAATTAGAAGCGTATGTTTTTGATAAAGCAATAACAGAACAAAAACATAGTTTATTAGAATGCTATAAAGAAGAAATAGAAGATAATAAGAAAAATAAAGACAAAAAAGTAGCTGTAATAGGAGCAGGTCCAGCAGGACTAACATGTAGTGCATTCTTAGCCAAAAATGGAATGCAAGTAACAATTTATGAAAAATATGACTATTTAGGAGGACTATTAGTACACGGAATACCAGAATTTAGATTACCAAAACAAATAGTAAAAGAAACAACTGATAAAATAATAGAACTTGGAATAGAAGTTAAATACAATATGGAATTAGGTAGAAATTTAAATTTAAAAGAATTAGAGAATAAATATGATGCCATATTTTTAAGTATAGGTGCAAATATTTCCTCTAAAATGGGAGTAGAAGGAGAAGAATTAGAAGGAGTATATGGAGGAAATGAACTTTTAGAACATAATTTACATCCAGAATATAATGGAAAAAAAGTTGCCGTTATCGGTGGTGGTAATGTCGCAATGGATTGTGCAAGAACAATAAAAAAACTAGGGGCAGAAGAAGTAAAAGTTATATATAGAAGAGCAAGAGAACAAATGCCAGCAGAAGATAAAGAAGTTGAGGATGCAATGAATGAAGGAATAGAATTTTTATTCCAAAATAATATAGTAAAAATTATAGGTAATCAAAAAGTAGAAAAAATAGAGTTAATTAAAACAGAACTAGTGCAAAAAGAAGGAGAGACAAGATTAGTTCCAGTAAATATACAAAATAGTAATTACATTAAAGATATTGATTATATAATAATGGCATTAGGATCAAAACCAGCTAAAATAGTAAATGAATTAGGATTAAATTTAAATAAATGGGGAAATATAGAAATAAATGAAAAATATCAAACTTCAAATCCTAAAATATATGCAGGTGGAGATTTAGCAGGTATTAAAGGAACAGTTGCATGGGCAGCTAAGTCAGGAAGAGAATCAGCAAAACAAATAGTAAATGATTTGAAGTAAAATAAAAGCTTATGAAATTTATATCATAAGCTTTTGTTTTATTTAAATATCAGAATTATTTTCTTGAATACTACCAATATCTCCAAATAACAATTTTTTAATGGCTGCTATAAAACGCCTGAATACATTTTCTTTTCTAGAAATAACACGAATTGCAGTTTGAATTTGTATATCTTCTCCATTTTCAAGAGCATTATATTTCTTTTCAAGTTCCTCCATTTTAGATACATAATAATCATTGAAAAATGTATATCCTTCTGCCGAACCCAAATAATCCTTAAAAGTATATAATTTTTTTCTATAACTTTCTACTTCTTCAAGATTAGAAATCCTGTTAAAAGTATTATCAAAATAACTTGATATAATTAAGTTTTGGGTCCTAAAAAATATCAAAGATATTTCATTTTTAAGCTCATCGATTTTCTTTAACATACCATCAACTTTTTTATTACGATCATCAACATTAATAATCTTATTATTTAATTTAATAATATCCTCTTCATGATACAAAATTTCATCAATAGCATTCTGTATAGCCATAAAAACCTTTGGGGAAGTGATATTTGCAAAAGTCTGTTTAAAATTATCATTACTATTTAAAGTACTTTCAAATAAAACATCTTCACCTACTAAATAAGCTAATTGATTTACTAAACAACATTCCAAAGGATAATAAGAAGGGCTTGTTGTTTCAAAATTAATACCAAAATATTTTACAAACTCCTTTGGTATACCATTTACCTTAGAAGACATTAATTGAACTGCTGCTTCGTTTAAACCTAAACCATAAATCTTAAACTCTGTATAATCACAAAGTCCCATTCTAACTAGATAATTTCTTTTGTCTTTGACTTCTTGTAGATAATGTATACATTCATGAACAGCAAATTCTTCTAAATCTTCATCAGGTATATGTTCATTAAAATATATGGATGTATTTTTATAAAAATAATTTGCTTCTGCCATTCCTTCGGGCATTTTAGCTCTATACATATCTAAACGTGATAAACGTATAAAAAGTTCATTTTGATTTAAATTATATTCAGGAAAAGTTTCACATAATTTTAATGCGATATTATTTGCAATAGAATTAATTTGTAAAGTATCTAATTTTTTGGTTACTTCAATTCCATCTTTCTTTAAATCTGTTTCTATACTCATTAATAAAACTCCTTAATATATTCTCCATTTAATTATACAATAAAAGAGAATAAAAAGCATTTCAAAAATATTAAGTATTAGTTACATTTTTGTTACAAAATCAATAATAATAGGTAATTTTGTCAAATTATATTTATAAACATTATTTAACAAAAGAATTGTATAAATAAAAAATTATAGAATAATAAAAATGACCTATCAAATTATAGGCCATTTTCACAGATTATTCTATTTTACAACAATATTATATATCTTATTCTTTACATAGATTTCTTTAACAATATTTTTTCCATCCAATTTAGAATCAATTGCTTCATGAACTTTTTGTTTAACAAAAGTCTCATCCTCATCCAAAGCAATTTGAATAGTAGCCTTTAATTTACCATTAAATTGAATTGGTAAAGTAATCTCTGTATTAATAGTTTTACTTTCATCATATTCAGGCCACTTCTCGTATGAAATAGTATTATTATGACCTAAAATATTCCATAATTCCTCAGTAATATGTGGAGCAATAGGATTTAATAGCTTTAAAAATCCTTCTGCATATTCTAATGGAAAAATATCTTCTTTATATGTATTATTTATAAAAATCATCATTTGAGAAATAGCTGTATTAAAATTCATATTTTCATAATCATCTGTAACTTTTTTTACTGTAAAATGATAATCTCTTTCTAGATTCTTATTTGAGGCATTTTTTATTTTTCCAGATTCAACATATAATCTCCAAACACGATCTAGAAATTTCTTAGTACCTTCAATTCCGTTAACATCCCAAGGTTTAACTGCATCTATTGGCCCCATAAACATTTCATATAATCTTAAACTATCTGCCCCATATTGTTTTACCATGTCATCAGGATTTATAACATTACCTTTTGATTTACTCATTTTTTCACCATTAGTACCTAAAATCATACCTTGATGACGAAGTTTAGCAAATGGCTCTTTAACAGGAACAAGTCCTTTATTATATAAATAATTATTCCAGAATCTTGAATATAATAAATGACCAACAGCATGTTCAGGACCACCCACATATAAATCAACAGGTAACCAATGTTCTAATAACTTTCTATTTGCAAATTCTTCATTATTTTTAGAATCTATATATCTTAAAAAATACCAACTAGAACCAGCTGAACCAGGCATAGTACTAGTTTCTCTTTTCGCAGGTTTTCCTTCAAATGTAGTATTTACCCAATCAGTAGCTTTATCTAATGGTGATGAACCAGTTTTTGAAGGAGCATAATCTTCAAGTTCTGGTAATACCAAAGGCAAATCATTATCTGCCAAAGCTCTCATTTCATCATTTAAATAAACAATAGGAATTGGCTCTCCCCAATAACGTTGTCTTGCAAAAATCCATTCACGTAATTTATAATTAACCTTTTGCTTACCAATGTGATTTATTTCAAGATAATCTATCATTTTTTGAATAGCTTTCTCCCTATCTAAATCATTAAGAAAATCTGAATTGATATGTTTTCCATCGCCAACAAAAGCTTCTTTTGAAATATCTCCACCTTCTAAAACAGGAGTTATTTCAATACCAAATTTACTAGCAAACTCATAATCTCTTTGATCATGAGCAGGTACAGCCATAATTGCACCTGTACCATATGTAGAAAGTACATAATCAGAAATCCAAATAGGAATTTTTTTAGAATTTACAGGATTAATAGCATAACTTCCTGTAAATACCCCTGTTTTATCTTTATTTAATTCAGTTCTTTCTAAATCTGATTTACTAGCAGCAGCTAATTTATACTTTTTAACTGCTTCTCTTTGATCATTAGTTGTTATTTTATCTACTAAATCAAGTTCAGGAGCAAGTACACAATATGTAGCACCAAATAAAGTATCTGGTCTGGTTGTAAATACAGTAAAGTCTAAATTGTCAAAACCTGAAACTTTAAAAGTAACTTCTGCACCCTCAGATTTTCCAATCCAATTTCGTTGAATTTCTTTTGTTGATTCTGGCCAATCAATATCATCTAAACCATTTAATAGTATTTCAGCATATTTTGGAATATCTAAAACCCATTGTTTCATATTTTTACGAACAACAGGAAAATCTCCTCTTTCACTTCTACCATTGATAACTTCATCGTTAGAAAGTACACAACCTAAACCTTCACACCAATTAACAGGCATTTCAACAAGTTTGGCTAATCCATCATTGTATAATTGCTTAAAAATCCATTGAGTCCATTTATAAAAATCTGGATCACAAGTAGAAATTTCTTTATCCCAATCAAAAGAAAAACCTAACATCTTTAATTGCCTTTTAAAAGTAGCAATATTAGCTTTTGTAAATTCTGATGGATGATTTCCAGTTTTTATTGCATATTGTTCTGCTGGAAGCCCAAAAGCATCCCATCCCATTGGATGTAAAACATTATATCCTTGCATTCTTTTCATTCTAGACAAAATATCTGTTGCAGTATAACCTTCTGGATGGCCAACATGAAGACCTTGACCAGATGGATAAGGAAACATATCTAATGCATAAAACTTAGGCTTTGAAAAATCCCATACATCTGTAAAAAAAGTTTTATGTTCATCCCAATAATCTTGCCATTTTTTTTCGATTTCTTTAAAATTGTAGCCCATTAATTAATCATTCCTTTCATCACTTATAAAACGTATTATACAACAAAAAAGGCAGAGTTTCAATTGTTTTCCAAGAAAAGTTTTAGAAAAGTAAAATAAATTAATAAATATAGGTAAGGCCATAACTTGAAATGCAAAATAAAAAATGATAAAATGCAAAATGAGGTGAAAAACGTGATAGATATACTAAAAGCTAAAAAAGAATTTGCAGAATATGTAAAAAGATATAATATAAAAGATGATAAAATAAGATTAAAAGTGGAACACATAGAAAGAGTATCTCAAAATGCAAAAAAACTTGCAACTAAATTAGAACTTGACAAAGAGGATATAAAATTAGCAGAATTGATAGGATTACTTCATGATATTGGAAGATTTGAACAGATAAAAAGATATCATACATTTAATGACAAAAAAAGCATAAATCATGGAGAATTTGGAGTACATATATTGTTCAACAAAAATGATGGAATAATTAGAAGTTTTGTAGAAGACAAACAATATGATGATATAATAAAAAAAGCAATAATAAATCACAACAAAGGTGCAAAAGACATATCAGAAGACTTAACAACAAGAGAGTTATTGCATACAAAAATAGTAAGAGACAGTGACAAAATAGATATATTAAATATATTAACATTCGAAAAAAAAGAAACAGCATGGGAAAAAGCAGATTTATCAGATGATATAATTAGTGAAGAAATATATAAAGAATTTATGGAAAATGGAAGTATAGATTATGGAAAAATAAAATCAAGTGTAGACCTATTAATTGGACATTTTGCATATGTATTTGATTTAAACTTTTTAGATAGTTTAAAATTTATAAAAGAAAAGAACTATTTTGAAAAAATATATAACAGATTTAAATTTAATGATAAAAAAACAGAGCAAAGATATGAAAGTATATATAAAAGAGTAAATGAACATATAGAAAAAGTATTAGGAGAATAAAATGGTAGATTTAGAAAACGCAAAAAAGGAATTTAAAAAATATATAAGTAATTATGATATAAATAATCCAAATATAGAAAGAAAAATAGGGCATAGTTATAGAGTTGCAAAAATAAGCAGAAAAATATCAGAAACCTTAAATTTAGAAAAAGAAGAAAGAGAAGTAGCAGAATTAATAGGATTACTTCATGATATAGGAAGATTTGAACAACAAACTATATATAAAACATATGAAGATATAGAAAGCATAGGCCATGGAGAGCTTGGAGTCAAAATTTTAAAGGAAAAAGAATATATAAGAAAATATATAAAAAACAATCAATATGATGAAATTATAAATAAAGCAATATTTAATCATAATAAATATAAAATAGAACAAGGTATAAAAAATCAAAAAACTTTAATGTTTTGTAAAATAATTCGAGATAGTGATAAATTAGATATATTGTATGAAGCAATAGAAATATTTTGGAAAAATAAAACAAAAATAAAAGATGGAATATCGAAAAAAGTTCTAGAAGATTTTAAAGCTGAAAAACCAATATTAAATCAAGATAAAATAACTCAGCTAGAAAAAGCCATTGGGATAATTTCATTCATATATGACATAAACTACATAGAAAGTTTTAAAATAATAAAAGAAAATGATTATATAAATAAAATAATGGACAAATTTGAAATAGAGAATAACAAAGTAAGAGAAGAATTTGAAGAAATAAGAATAATTGCAAATAAATATATAGAAAATAAAATTCAAAAGGAAAGATAATAATGGGCAAAAAATTATTAATCACAGAAAAGCCATCAGTAGCAATGGAATTTGCAAAAGCTCTAAAAATCACAACAAATAGAAAAAATGGATATTTAGAATCAAATGAATGGATAATAACATGGTGTGTAGGACACCTAGTAACAATGAGTTATCCAGAAAAATATGATGAAAAATTAAAATTTTGGAGATTAGATACACTTCCATTTATACCAGATGAATGGAAATATGAAATAATTCCAAATGTTGCAAATCAATTTAATATTGTGAAAGAATTAATGCAAAGAGAAGATATCGAAGAAATATATAATGCAGGAGACTCAGGACGTGAAGGAGAGTATATACAAAGATTAGTATTTATGATGGCAAAACCAAATCCAAATGCAAAAATGAAAAGAGTTTGGATAGATTCTCAAACAGAAGAAGAAATATTAAGAGGAATAAAAGAAGCAAAACCATTATCTGAATATGACAGTTTATCAGATAGTGCATATTTAAGAGCAAAAGAAGATTACCTAATAGGAATAAATTTTTCAAGACTACTTTCAATTATCTACGGAAGAAAATTAGCTAAAAGTATAAATGAAGACAAAGCATCAATTTCAGTAGGAAGAGTAATGACATGTGTATTAGGAATGATAGTATCAAGAGAAAGAGAAATACGAAACTTTATAAAAACTAAATATTATAAAGTATTAGGAAAATTTGGAGAAAACAATTCTTCATTTAAAGCTGAATGGAAAGTAAATGAAAAATCAAAATATTTTGAATCACCAGAACTATACAATGAAACAGGATTAAAAAAAGAAGATGAAGCAAAACAATTTATAACTTTGCTAGCAGGAAAAAATGCAACAATAAGTAGTTTAAAAAAATCAAAACAAAAAGAAAATCCACCATTGTTATTTAACTTAGCAGAAATACAAAATGAATGTACGAAAAGATTTAAAATAAAACCAGATGAAACATTAGATATAATACAAAATTTATATGAAAAGAAACTAGTAACATACCCAAGAACAGATGCAAGAGTACTTTCAACAGCGGTTGCCAAAGAAATAACTAAAAACTTAAATGGAATAGCAAGAGGGATGAAAGATGAAGAAATTCAAAAATATATAAAGAAAATGGTAGATGAAAAATATTCAACTAATATATTAAAAACAAAATATGTAAACGATAGTAAAATTACAGATCATTATGCAATAATACCAACAGGGCAAGGATATGAAAATTTTAATCAGCTGCCAGATTTACAAAAAAAAATATATAAAGTAATAGTAAAAAGATTCTTAGCAATATTCTATCCACCAGCAGAATACAGCAAAATACAAGTAACAATTGATGTTGAGATAGATAAAGAAAAGAAAAAATCTGAGAATTTTTATGCAAGTGAAAAAGTATGCATAAGTCAAGGATATTTAGAAATTTTAAAACCACAAAATAAAAATTCCACATCAAATGAAAAAAATGTGGAAAAAGAAGATGAAAATACTAGTTTAGAAATACTAAAAAAGTTAAAAAAAGGACAAGGAATAGAAATACAAAATTTTGAAATAAAAGAAGCAGAAACATCACCACCAAATAGATATAATTCAGGATCACTTATTTTAGCTATGGAAAATGCAGGTAAATTAATTGAAGACGAAGAATTAAGAGAACAAATAAAAGGAGCAGGAATTGGTACAAGTGCAACAAGAGGTGGAATAATAGAAAAATTAGAAAAAATAAAATATATACAAATAAATAAAAAAACACAAATAGTAACACCTACAAATAAAGGAGAAAGTATATATGATATTATAGAACAATCAATGCCAGACATGCTAAATCCAAAACTTACAGCAAGTTGGGAAAAAGGATTAGATATGGTTGCAAAAAAAGAAATAAAACCAGATGAATTTATGACAAAATTAAAAAAATATATAAATTCAAAATTTAATAAACTGGTAATAAAATTATAAAAGCACCTTAAAAAAGTAATAAACTTTTAAAAGGTACTTTTACGTCCTATTCATGCCAGAGGAGAAAATTTTTTCCCGCAATATCACATTGCCTTAAAAAAACGACAAAATGTTCAAGGTCAGAAAAACTTTGCTCGCTCTCCCCTATTGCACGAGCATGAATTCTTTTGCCAGATACAACTATATCTGTTGCATCATCAACAGATATAGGAACCCCTTTACTAGGAACTTTAAAATCTTCAATATCTTTTTCTTCGTAACCATAAAATTGGCACATCTGACTAGAAGAAAGACTTAAAAGATTTTTGAGATCCTGTTCAGATTTTACGGGCTCAAATACATCCCGTGCAACCTGGCACTTGGGAAAAATCCCCTGACTGATTAAATTCAGTGCTTCATTAGATGAAATTTTTTTCATGACATTTTCCTCCAATCTCGGAAAACACATTAACAAGTTTCAAAAAAATAATACCATATTTTACATAAAAAGTCAACAAGAAAGGAGAGAGAAAAAAATCTCTCCCCAACGGCTATTTTGCATAAGGACAATGGACAACCCCACCCTCGCCATTCACACAGTTATTAGCGATTTTTCCAAATTCCTTTAAAACCGATGCCTGTGTTTCTTTCTGGCTATTGGGATTCCAATGCTTTCCTTTGCACTGAGAACATATTGTAGATTCTGATTTTAAGTTAGCCATTATTTTTCCTTTCTGCCTCTTAAAAGAGGACTTTTATGCTTGTTGAATTTACAAGTTACACTTATATTATAACATCATTAACATAAAAAGTCAAAATTATTTAGTTTACTCTCTTTATATTTCCCAAAAAATGTGATAAAATATTAAATACAGAATAAAATATAGTAAAATATGGAAACTTGAAAAGAAAGGGAAACTACATGAATACCATATTAGGAGAGATAGGAAAATCTCAAAAATTCATAGATTTAAATAAAGAAATAGAAAACAAAAAAAGTCCAATACAAGTATTGGGCTTAACTGACGTAGGAATGCTACAAATATTAGGCGGAATAAACGAATTTGATAAAAAGCCAATATGTATAATAACATATAATGAAATACAAGCAAAAAAAATATATGAAGATATAAAATATTTTACAGACAAAGTAGTATTATTTCCAAAAAAAGAAATAGTAACATATGACTATATTGCAGAAAGTAAAGACTTGCCATATGAAAGAATCGATAGCTTAAATAAAATTGTATCAAAGAAAAACTTAATAGTTATTACAACAATAGAAGCAATACTACAAAAAATTCCAGATAAAAAAACACTATATCAAAATGAAATTGAATTTAAAATTGGTGATATATATAACTTAGAAAATATAAAACAAAGGCTAGTAAAATTAGGATATTCAAGATATGACCTAATTGAAGGAAAAGGACAATTTAGCATAAGAGGGGGAATATTAGATATTTCTGTAACAGAAAATACAGGAATAAGAATTGAATTTTGGGGAGATGAAGTAGATTCAATTAGAAATTTTAATATAACAAGCCAAAGATCAATAAATACATTAGAAAAAGCAAAAATATATCCAGCTCATGAATATATTTTAGAAGAACCAATAGAGGAAACATGTAAAAAAATAAGAAATTTAGAAGGAAAAGAATATTCAAAAGAAATACTAGAAGAAGATATAGAGCAAATAAAAGCAGGCAATTATATAAGTAAAATAGATAAATATTTTGGTTGCTTCTATAATAACCAAACAACAATATTAGAATATCTAAATAAAAACTATGTAATAGTTTTAGATGAAAAAAGAAAAATTGAACAAAGAACAAAAAATATAATAAAAGATAATGAAAACCTAATAAAGCTATTAGTAGAAAAAGGCAAAATAGTACCACAGGCATTAAAAAGTTTAAATAATTATGAAGATATAGAAGAAAACCTAAAAGAAAAACAAGTTATATACTTAGAAAAAGAAGATAATCAAAATATATCAAATATAGAAAAATATAAGTTTAATTATAGAGAAATAAATTATTACAGAAGTGAGATAGAACAATTTATAAAAGACATAAAAACATGGATAAGTTTAAAAAAGAAAATATATGTATTAGTTGAAACAAAAGAAAAAGCAAAAAAACTTCAAAAACTATTAGAACAAGAAGAAATAACTTGTAAATATGAAGAAAAATTAAACCAAACAATAATAGTAAAAAATGTAGAAAGAATAGTAACAATAAGTTTAGGAAAACTAACATCCGGATTTGAAAACCCAGATACAAAGCAAATAATAATATCAGCAAATGAATTAATAGATGGAGAAAAGAAAAAAAGAAAAGTAACACATGAGGCTTTCAAAAAAGGAGAAAAAGTAGTATTCGCAGATTTAAAAGTTGGAGATTATGTAGTGCATAGAACTTATGGTATAGGAATATATATTGGTGTGAATACAATAAAAGCAGATAATACCATGAAAGATTACATCAAAATAAAATATCAAAAGGATGATATTCTATACGTGCCAACAAATCAAATGGATTCTATAAGAAAATACATTGGAGGAGACAAAGTAAATCCTAAACTAAATAGATTAGGAAGTAAAGAGTGGGAAAATACAAAAGCAAGAGTAAAGAAAAATCTAAGAGAAGTTGCAAAAGAATTAATAGAACTATATGCCAAAAGAGAAAAATCACAAGGATTTAGTTTTAGCAAAGACACAACTTGGCAAAATGAATTTGAAGGAAAATTTCCATATCAAGAAACAGATGACCAATTAAGATGTATTGAAGAAGTAAAAAAAGATATGGAAAGTCCTAGACCAATGGATAGACTTTTATGTGGTGATGTTGGATATGGTAAAACAGAAGTAGCAATAAGAGCAGCATTTAAAGCTGTAATGGATCAAAAACAAGTCGCATATTTAGCACCAACAACAGTCCTAGCAGAACAACAATACCAAGAATTTAAAGAAAGAATGAAAGATTATCCAATAAGAGTAGAAATATTAAATAGATTTAAATCTAAAAAATATCAAGATGAAGTTGTAAAAAAACTTAAATTAGGAGAAGTTGATATTGTAATTGGAACACATAGAATATTAAGTAAAGATGTTGAATTTAAAGATTTAGGATTATTAATAATAGATGAAGAACATCGTTTTGGAGTAAAAGATAAAGAAAAAATAAAGCAATATAAAACAAATGTAGATGTATTAACAATGACAGCAACGCCTATTCCAAGAACATTACACATGTCAATCGTAGGAATAAGAGATATGTCAGTAATATATGAACCACCACATAATAGAAAACCAGTTCAAACATATGTATTAGAATATGATCAAGAAGTAATAAGAGAAGCGATAACAAAAGAAATAGAAAGAGGAGGGCAAGTCTTTTATTTATACAACAATGTACAAGGAATAGAAAAAAAGGCAATAGATATTTCAAATTTAGTACCAGAAGCAAATGTTACATATGCACATGGACAAATGACAGGAACAAAAATAGAAGAAATAATGAAAGAATTTATAGAAGGAAAAAGCAATGTATTAGTTTGTACAACTATACTAGAAGCAGGAATAGATATACCAAATGCAAATACAATAATAGTTGAAAACGCAGATAGAATGGGCTTAGCACAACTTTATCAGATAAGAGGAAGAGTTGGAAGAAGTGAAAGACAAGCATATGCATATATAACATATAAAAGAGATAAGCTATTATCAGAAATTGCAGATAAAAGACTAAAAGCAATAAAAGAATTTACAGAATTTGGCTCAGGATTTAAAATTGCAATGAGAGACTTAGAAATACGTGGAGCAGGAAGCTTACTTGGGGAAATACAATCAGGGCATCTAGAACAAGTTGGATATGATACATATTGTAATCTTTTAGATGAAGTAGTAAAAGAAATGAAGGGAATAGAAGTAAAACCAGAAATAGATATACAAATAGACTTAAATGTAACAAGCTACATTCCAGAAGAATATATTGAAGATGCAAACCAAAAAATTGAAGTATATCAAAATATAGCTCTATGCAAAAATGAAGAAGACATACAAAATGTTATTGATGAAATAATAGATAGGTTTGGAAATATGCCAGAAGAATTAGAAAACTTAATAGATATTGCTCGTATTAAATATTTAGCAAAAGAACAAAATATAAGTAAAATAATGAGTAAAAAAACAGCAGTTGTGTTTACTTTTGAATCAAGTAAAGTAGGAATAGATATAAACAAATTAATTAAAAAATATGGAAACAAAATAAAATTTTCAGCAGGAATAAAACCAATGATAACACTAGAAATAGGAACAACAAACGAAAGACAAATCCTAAACGACACAACAGAATTTTTAAAAGATTTGTAGACAATCCTAAAAATGTCAAAAGAAATAAAAGGGACAGGTTAAAATAATTTTTGAAAACTACTTGCCAAAATAAAAAACTAATGTTAATATATTATCATAATAAAGCTTTATTAGAAATTAAGAATAGAAGTAAAAAATATTTCAAGGATTTTAATTCTTGAAATTAACAACATAAAATATGCATGAAATGTATGATTTATGTTGTGCTCGAAATAAAAATCGGGTGCTCGAAATAAAAATCGGGTGCTCGTTTTTCTGTTTCAAGAAAAGAGGTGAAAAATGAAATTTTATGAATTTATTGAAAATTTACAAAAGTTAAATCCAAACAAAGTAATAATGATAAAAACAGGAGCATTTTTTAATAGTATAGGAAGAGATGCAATAATACTAGAATATATATTAGGATTAAAAAGAAGTTGTTTCGCAAAAGGATTATGCAAAGTAGGATTTCCGGTAAAATATTTTAAAAATAATTTAAAAGAAATAGAAAAGAAACTAAAAGACAAAAATCTGGGAATAATAGTATATGATGAAATAGAAAATGGAAGATATAAATTTAAAGAAAAAAGTTATGACATAATATTAGAATTAAACGGAGATACAATAACAGAAACCAGAAAAAACACAGATTGCAATAAATGTAAAAATAATCTATATCAAAAAGAAACAAATACATATACTATTAAACAAGAGAATTATGAAAAATTAGCAAAAAAGGTAGAAGAATTTTTAGAAAATATAAAAGAAATCTTAAATATAAAAAAATAAAGTATAAGAATAGAAAAAAGATAAATAATAAAAAAGAAGACCTAATCATCTTCCAAGTTATCAATATCAAAAATTGAAGAACTAAAAAATTCCTGTATTTAAATATTAAGACCTCTACATATTCTCATAATAGTTAAAATAGTTAAGTTAGTATTTGGTCTTGAATTAATATTTGCAAGAGTAGATTGTGTAATACCAGAAATAGTACAAAGTTTGTTAATAGTAATATTTCTTTCATTACAAAGTTCATGAATTCTACTTTTAACAGCAGTACTTAAATACATAAAATAATCACCAAAAAAAGTATAGCAAAATAAAAAATAAAAGATTAACTCAAAAGAGTTGACAAACAAAAAATAAATGATAAAATATAAAAAAATTAAAAAGTTATTTACAAAAAACAGTTAGTTATGTATAATTATTATACAACAATATCATAAAATAAAAATGAAAGGTGGAAAACAAATGAAAAGAAGTAAACAAAAAGGTATTACATTAATAGCATTAGTAATAACAATAATTGTACTATTAATTTTAGCAGCAGTATCAATTGCAACCCTAACTGGACAAAATGGAATATTAACAAGAGCTAATGATGCAGCAGAAGAAACAGGAAGAAAAACAGCAGAAGAAAAAGTAGCAGTAGAGGTATTAGGAAGTTATGGAGAAGATGGAAACATAGATTATGATTTATTAAATGAAAATTTAAAAAATGTAGAAGGATTAACATCAGGACTTCCAATAGATAAACTACCTGCAACAGTAGTAGTAGATGGATATGATGTAACAATAAATGAAGATGGAAGTGTAACAGCAGGAAATAGTAATCCAGGAGGAGGAGAAATAGGAAAAACAGACGGAAGTTATGATACAGAAGAAGGAGTAAATACACCCAAATTAAAAGACAATATGAAATTAGTAGTATATAATAATGGAAATTGGGAAGAAGATACAACAAAAAGTGCATATAAATATGAAGCCCAAGCAGGAACAACAGAAAATGGAGGAACAAGTGAATGGGCAAATGCAGAATTAGAAGGAAATTATTATGTATGGATACCAAGATATGCATATAAAATAGATAAAAACACACCATATAAAACACAAGATGAAGGAATAAGTTATAAAATAGATGTAAAATTCTTAATAGGAACAACAAATCAATACTATGGAGATGATGGAGAATTAAAAGATGCAGAAATAGCAACAAATGCAGATGAAATAATAAATAGTACAGACACATATTATGTACATCCAGCATTTACATTTGGAACACAAAATTTAGAAGGACTATGGATAGGAAAATATGAAAGTTCAGATGCAGGAAATAATAATGTGGCAATAGTACCAAATGCAACAAGTTTAACAAATATAAATGTATCAACAATGTTTAGTAGAGCCCAAACATTAAGTAAAACAAATATAGATGCACATATGTTAAAAAATACAGAGTGGGGAGCAGTAGCATATCTAACACAAAGTCAATACGGAAGAAATGGAACAGAAGTAAGTGTAAACCAATGCAGTAGTTATATAACAGGAGCAGGAAGAGGAACAGGAACTAATCAAATGTGGAACTCTACTTATAGTAGTGATCAAATAGAAGAAAGTCAAAGATATAATGGAGAAATAGGAAAATTATCAAGTACAACAGGAAATGTATATGGAATATATGATATGTCAGGAGGAGCATATGAATATGTAATGGGAGTATACGGGACAAATGGTTCACCAGCAACAGGAGAATCAGGATTTACAGAATTCCCAGAATTCCCAGAAAGTAAATATTATAACTTATATACAACTACGAGTGCAAACAATTCAAATATAGGAGATGCACTATATGAAACAAGCGGATGGAATAACGATCTTGCCTTCTTTGTCGAGTCGTACCTCCCTTTCTTCATGCGTGGTGGTAACTACCGCAATGCTTCCGATGCAGGAGTATTCTTCTTCGGCAGCAGCAGTGGGTTCAGCGTCAGCGACGACGGATTTCGTGTATGTCTTGCAGTACAGTAATGTGATATCTGTTATCTGAGCAGTACAAGATGAAAATTTACACTAGGTATAAATAGTGAAAATAGAAAATAAGCGAAAATAGGAAATAAGTACTTTGCGTTCGAGCAAAGCTTGAGTGAAAAGCATAGAGATATACATGCTAAACGATAATGCCGACTTTGTCGATTCGTACCTCCCTTTCTTCATACGTGGTGGTAACTACAACAATACTTCCAATGCAGGAGTATTCAACTTCAACAACAACAATGGGAACAGCAACAACAACGACGGATTTCGTGTATGTCTTGCAATATGGCATAACATTATCAGATATATTTGTTCAAGGATAAATATAGAGCATATATGCCATACAAGGTATATTCCTTCCAATAGGCATAGATATTGGTAAAAATATAAATATAAAAGTATATTCTAGTATTTCATTTGATGATTAAGAACGAATATACTTTTTCTTTTTTCTATTCTGGAAAGGATAAAAATGTATAAGCCAAAGAAGACAGAAAGTAAATTACTGATATATCAAAAATATGTAGATTTAATAGAATATGGATATAAGTTGTTAATCAAGTATCCAAAATATGAAAAATATGCACTAGTAAATGAAATAAGAAAATGTATGTATACTTCTTTAAGATATATACTCTATGCTAATAAAATAGCTAATAAATATAATAAGTTAGACATACTAAATAGATTAGATGCTGAAATAGCTATGCAAAGTTTTTTAGTCAGATTTTCATATAAAAATAAATATATAAACACAAAAAACTATTACGAATGGTCAAAAAAGTTAGAAGAAATAGGAAAAATATTAGGAGGATGGATAAAATCATGCCTAAAAGAGTAAATAATATTTTTAAAGAAAATATAACTTTTACAAAGCTATTAGAAGCACATAATAAATGTAAGAAAAACAAAAGATTCAAAAAGCAAGTAATAGAATTTGAAATGAAATTAGAAAGTAATTTGATACAAATAGGAAAAGAATTATTAAATAATACATATACTTTTTCAGAATATTTTGAATTTACAATATATGAACCAAAAGAAAGAAAAATAAAGACATTAAATTATAAGGATAGAGTAGTACAAACATGGTATGTAGAAAACTTTTTAAAACCATATTTCAAACCGAATTTTGTAAATGATAGCTATGCATGTATAGAAACAAAAGGAACGCATAAAGCAGTAGAACAAACACAAAAATATTTACAAAAAGCAGATAAAAAATATGAAGAAGTGTGGATATTAAAATGTGATATTAAAAAGTTCTTTTTTAATATAGATAGGCAAATATTATTTGATTTATTAAAAAGAAAAATAAAAGATAAATACTTTCTGAGATTTAGTAAGAAGATAATATTTTATAACCAAGAACAAATAGGAATACCAATAGGAAATTACACATCACAATACTATGCAAATATTTACATGACAAAACTAGATAAATACATAAAAGAAAAATTAAAAATCAAATACTATACAAGATATATGGATGATTTTGTTTTAACATTAGAAAGTAAAGAAAAAACAAAAGAAGTGTTAGAAAAAATAAAAGAATTCTTAGATGAAAATCTAAAATTAGAATTAAATTCAAAAACAGCATATTTTAAACAAAATCAAGGAATAAACTATTGTGGATTTAGAATATGGAAAACACATAGATTACTAAGAGAACAAAGTAAAAAGAAAATGAAAAGAAAGTTAAAGAATTTTCAAAAGTTATATAAAAAAGGAAAAATAGAATTAACATATATAACAGCTTGTATAAACTCATGGAAAGGACATGCAAAACATGCAAATAGCTATAAGTTAGTAAATAAGCTATTAAATGAATTTATTCTAACAAAATAAGTACAAAACTTTACTTTTTCAATAAAATATGATAATTTTGATATTGCAAACAGAATAAAAAAATAGAAATTAAGAATAATAAAATATAAATATATGCATCAAAAAACCAAATTTACAAATAAAGAAAATATACTACTGACTTCGTGTAAGACATAATATATAATCACATATAGTAAGAGAGTATGCAAGGAATAGTGGCCATCATCTCGAATTCCAAAAGATGAGGAGGTGATGCTATATGATAAATATATTAATTAAATTATTACATATTTTAATTTTTTCTAATATATGTTTTATCATTATAGTTATTGCCTTAATAATTGTAATAATATATGAACAAGCAATAAATAACAAAAGCCACACCCTTGATTTCGCCATAAAGTAAATAGACAAGTAAAATTAATTTTATAGATAAATGGAGGCATTTATGCAAGTAATTTCAAGTAAAGAAAATGAATTAATAAAACATATAAAAAAATTAAAAGACAAAAAAGAAAGAGATTTAAGCAATGAATACTTAATAGAAGGAGTAAAATTAATAAAAGAAGCAATTCAAGAAAAAGCAAAAATAAAACAAATAATTGTATGTGATGAATGTGAAAAACTAGAAGCAATTCCACAAGAATTAACATATGAAATAGCAAAATATGATTGTATCTATGTAACTAAAAAAATATATAATTATATAACAGAAGTAAAGACACCGCAGGGAATATTAGCAATAATAGAAAAGCAAGGAAACGAAAAAAATATAGACTATAATCAAGATATAATTATAGCATTAGATGGAATACAAGATCCAGGAAATTTAGGGACAATATTAAGGACAGTAGATAGTGTTGGATTAACACAAATATTAGTGTCAAAAGATACAGCAGACTGCTATAACCCAAAAGTAGTTCGTTCTACAATGGGAGCAATTTTTAGAGTAAAAGTAATAGAATGTGAAAATTTAGAAGATACATTAAAAGAGATAAAAAAACACAAATTTAGTATAATAACAACATCACTTCAAACCCAAAATAGTATTTATGATATAAAATACAAAAAAGATGTAATAGTAATAGGAAATGAAGCAAATGGGGTTTCAGAAAATATACAAAAATTAGCAGATAAAAAACTAAAAATACCAATGTTAGGAAAAACAGAAAGTCTAAATGCATCAGTTGCAACAGGTATAATTTTATATGAATATGTAAGGCAAAATATATCAAAATAAAAGTGAAAAAGGAAAGTGATTAGAGTGAAATTAAATGTAGTACTAGTAGAACCAGAAATACCTCAAAATACAGGAAATATTGCAAGAACATGTGCAGCAACAGGAGCTAAATTACACTTAGTACACCCATTAGGATTTAACATATCAGAAAAAGCAGTAAAAAGAGCAGGTCTAGATTATTGGGATAAGTTAGAAATAGAAGAACATGAAAGTTTAGAAAAATTCTTAGAAAAATATAAACCAGAAAAAAATAATATGTATTTTGTTACAACAAAAGGAAAACATGTATATTCAGAGCCAAATTTTAAAGAAATGGATGAAGTATTTGTATTGTTTGGTAAAGAGACAAAAGGATTACCAGAAAATTTATTATTAAAATATATAGACAAGACAATAAGAATACCAATGAGACCAACACTAAGATCATTAAATCTATCTAATTCAGTATCAATAGTTGTTTATGATATATTTAGGCAAAAAGAATTTGAAGGATTAGAAGAGATAAGTAAATATTTTGACTGATTATATTAAAATGGAAGATATTGTAAAAAGACTTGCAATATTTTCCATTTTATGGTAATATAATATAAATATAAATTTAAATTTTAATTCTAAAATTTTTTTCAAAAATTAATTCTAAAATTTCAAAAAATAAAGAAAAATAAAAATTAAAGAAGGTAAATACGAAGAAGTAAAAAACAAAGCAGTATTTTACCAAGAAATACACATTGACGTAAAAGTAAAGAGTAGATAAAATTAGGAGGACCAATATTGAAAGTTTTTTCTTATGGTGATTATATAAAAAGTATACATATTGTAAAAAGAAATATTGTAAATGGATTAGCAGAAGAAAGTGAGAAATATAGTTTTGATACTACAAAAGGTGACAAAATAATAGAAAATAAACCACATGATAAATTAATAAAAGATATATTAAAAGACAAAAATGAAATAGTTAATTTAGTTAATAAATTTTTAAAACCAAATGAACAAATATTAGAAAAAAACATAGAAAAATACACCAATAGTTATATCACTAGAAGATATAAATCAAAAGAAGCAGATATTGTGTACAAAATGAAAGATATTGATATATATTTCTTGATAGAACACCAATCAACTGTTGATTACAACATGCCATATAGAATACTTAATTATTGTATAGATATAATTCAAGAATGGAAAAGAGAACAAAAAGGTAAAAAAATATATAGATATCCAATAGTAGTACCAATTGTAGTATATACAGGAAAAACAAAATGGAGTGTTTCAAAAAACTATAAAGATCAACAACTAAAAATAACTACATATGAAAAATATAGAATAGACTTAGCATATAACCTAATAGATATAAACTTATATAGTACAAATGATTTATTACAAAAAGGAACGATGTTTAGCTACGCATTATTAATGGAAAAATCAAAAGATAAAGAAGATTTGATAAAATATCTAAAACTAATAATAAATAAAGAAAATGACAAAGAAAAATTAGATAAAATATCTAATATAATTATATATTTATTTAATGGAATTTTAGAAAAAGCTGGTCAAAAAAAATTATTAGAAATAATAAATAAAAAGGTAGGTGAAAGTAATATGGAATCATTAGTTGAAAGAATAGTAGAAGAAGAAAAAAGACAAAGAAAAGAATTAGAAAAAAAGGCAGAAAAAAGAGGAGAAAAAATAGGAAAAGAAAAAGCAAAAAAAGAAATAATCAACAAAATAAAACTAAAAATATCAAATCTAAATGAAGATGATAATATTATTGAAAAAATAAACAATATCATAAACAGTACATTAATAGAAAAATAAATGTATTAAATAATAAAAATAAAATGTATGATAAAAAGTTATTAAAGTATTAAAATATGGAAAATAATATTTAGATGCTTGGTAACTTTTTATTTTTATTTTACATAAAATACAGTATAGACAAAAGAAAGGTATGGTTGATAATTATGAGAAAAATATTAGAAGTAAAAAGTATAAGCAAAAAATACCAAGGAGAAAAAGGAGAAATTTTAGCAATAGATAATGTCAATTTTAGAGTAAATAAAGGCGAATTTATGAGTATAATTGGACCAAGTGGATGTGGAAAATCTACACTTTTATCAATAATTGCAGGACTTGAAAAAAAGACAACAGGAGAAATCTACATAGAAGGCGAAAAAACAGAAGAAATATCAGATAAAATTGGATATATGTTACAAAAAGATTGTTTATTAGAGTGGAGAACAATCTTTAATAATTGTATATTTGGTCTAGAAGTAAAAGGAAAAATGAATAAAGAAAATAAAGAATATGTAGAAAAACTGTTAAAAAAATATAATTTATATGATTTTAAAGATAAATATCCATCAGAACTATCAGGAGGGATGAGACAAAGAGTAGCATTAATTAGAACACTTGCAGTAAAACCTAAAATATTACTTTTAGATGAAGCTTTTTCAGCATTAGATTATCAAACAAGAATAATGGTAACAAATGATATATATCATATTTTAAGAAAAGAAGGTATAACAGCACTTATTGTAACACATGACATATCAGAAGCAATAAGTATGTCAGATAAAGTATTAGTATTAAGTAAAAGACCAGGCACAGTTAAAGATATTATAAAAATAGATTTTGGTATAGAAAATAGAAATCCAATTAATTGCCGTGAAAGCCCAAAATTTAGTAAATATTTTAATACATTATGGAAGGAGTTGGGAGTAGATGAATAGGCAATTAGTTTTAAAATCAAAAGAGAGAAAAGAATATTTAAAAGATAAAAAGAAGAAGAAAATACTAGTGCTATTTACTCAAATATTTATACTTATTGCTTTTCTTGCAATATGGGAGATACTTGCAAATAAAGGAATAATAGATAGTTTTATGATGAGTCAACCAAGTAGAATTTGGAATACATTAATAAACTTAGGTTCACAAGATTTAATGAAACATATATGGGTAACAGTATATGAAACGATAGTAGGTTTTTCAATTGGAACTATACTTGGAATAGGAATTGCAATACTACTATGGTGGTCAGATTTTCTATCAAAAGTATTAGATCCATATTTAGTTGTTTTAAATAGTCTGCCAAAAGTTGCACTTCGGACCAGTTATAATAATATGGGTAGGAGCGGGAACTCCGGCCATAATTGTAATGGCAGTGGCAATTTCATTAGTTGTAACAATACTTGAAAATCTAAATGGATTTTTAAGAACTGATAAAGAAGTAATAAAAATGGCAAAAACATTTAATGCAAGCAAATTTCAAATATTAACTAAAATAGTAATACCAGCAAATATATCAACATTTATAAATTCTCTAAAAGTAAATATAGGATTATCACTTGTAGGTGTAATATCAGGAGAGTTTTTAGTATCAAAAGCAGGTCTTGGATATTTAATAGTATATGGAGGGCAGGTATTTAAATTAGATTTGGTAATGGCAAGTGTAATAATTTTAGGAATTGTTGCAGGATTAATGTATTTGGCAGTAATGTTATTAGAAAAAATAATATTAAAAACAAAAAAATTCAAATAAAAAATTTTAAATTTTTAAGAGCTACAAAATAGTAGTTCTTTTTAAGTACAAATATATTTTAACAAAATTGATAATATAAAATTAAATTTACAAAAAGATAATTGTATAGTATTATAAAATAGAAAGGAATAAATTATATACATTTTAAAAATATATAACAAAGCACAAACAATAAAGGAAAGTGAAGCAATATGAAAAATCAAATAAAAGTTGTGATATGTGGTTCACCACATTCTGGAAAGACAGTATTTGTAACAAACTTATATAAAATGTTACCACAAAAATATACAGCAATTGTAAGAGCTTGCCCAGATGGAGAAGGGGTTTTTTCTAATAATCAAGAACAAGAACAAATTCTTTTAACCAAAAGAAAGGGCAAAATGTCAGAAGAATATATCAAATGTGTGAAGGAAAGGATAGAAAATGAGACAGCTCCAATTGTATTAATTGATGTTGGCGGACTACGAAGCAGAGAAAATGAAGAGATAATGGAAAAGTGTAATGCAGCAGTTATTTTAGACAAATCAGAAGAAGATATAGAACATTGGAAAAGATTTTGTATGAAAAATAATTTGGATATATTAGCAGAAATTAAATCAAAACGTGGACAAGAAGAAAAGAGCTATATATCACAATTCAATCCACATATAAAAGCAAATATTTCAAATCTTGAAAGAGGACAAGATAAATTTGAAGACATAACACTTCTTACACTAAGAAAAAGAATTTTTGATATTGCTTTACAAAAAGGTTTAGAAAGAAAAGGTCAAGAATTACTAACTGAAAATGATGTTTTAGATATGAGAAAAGTTGCAAAAGATTTGAAAATGCTAAGAGACGATAATATATATTGGGAAGAAAGTAGGGCAAATGAAATATATTCATATTTAAACGGATTTATGAAAGGAAGAGAAAATATAAAAATATTTGAAGCAAGAGCAAATTGGATGGTAGGTTTAATAACTGATATAGCACAAAAAAATGGCATAGAAAATATAGAATTGTATGATGCTACTTCAAATAAATATTTTTTAAATAGAAGAATAAAAAAAGAAATGAAAAAACCAATATCAAATACAAATGGTATAGAAAAATATGACATTATTAAAGGTAAAGTTAGACTATATATTAAACAAAAAAGAGATAGTATAATAATGCAATTTGAATTAAATCCAAAAACATACCTTAATAAAGAAGATATTGAAAAAATGACTTTACCAGATATTGATGAAAATAATGAATTATATATTAGTGGAAGATTACCATTATGGCTATTTGATAGTATATCAAGAACATATAATAATAAAGAGAAAAAGGTATTTCAACCAGGAAAAGGATTTATACAATATGCATCTAGTGATATAAATAAATTGGGAAAAATTCAAAAAGAGCCAGAAAACATAAATTTAAATGAATTTTTAATTTCTGTAAAGCAAGATATAGATTTAGCACAAGGAGGAGATAGCAGATGATGGAAATAGATTTTGAAGCATATAGGATATTTTGTATTGTAGCAGAATGTGAAAGTTTCTCAAAAGCAGCAGAAAAACTATATGTCTCTCAACCAGCCATAACACAGAGTATAAGAAAATTAGAGGAAAACTTAAAAGGAAAGTTGTTTTTTAGGACACCAAAAGGAGTGAAACTGACAGATGAAGGTAAACATTTATATAAATATATAAAAACAAGTGTTGATATAATGAACAATGCAGAAAACAAGTTTAGTCAGTTTATTAATCTCGAAGAAGGGAATATAAAGATAAAAACAGGTAGTGCATTAGGAAATGCAGGTATATATAATGCAATAATAAAATTTTCAAAAAAATATCCAAAAATAAAAATAGAAGTGTCAGGTGGATATATTAAAGACTCAATAGAAGAATTATCAAAAGGAGAAGTAGATTTAGTAGCTGTAAATTTACCATATGAATATAATGAGTCAAACATACAAATTATAGAATGTGGAGAAATAGAAGATTGTTTTTATGCTACAAAAGAGTATTGTAAAAAAATCAAAAATCAAAAACAAGCAAAAGAATTACTGAAAATAGAATTAATATCGCCAGCAGAAAAATCTACTACTGGAAAAATATTAAAACAATTTTGTGAAAATAATCATATAGAATATGAACCTAAATTCATTATGACTAGCACAAATGCAAGAAAATATTTTACAATGCAAGGTTTAGGGATAGGTTTTGGAATAAAAAATAATATAAAAAAAGAATTAGAAAGTGGAGAACTAGTAGAAATAAAAATTTCAAACAAACCACTAATAAGAAATTTTGGTATAGCAGTTCAAAAAGATGAATTATTAAATAATGCAACATTAAAACTAATTGAAATGATAAAAAATGATATAGAACCATGAAAGATAGAGAAATTCAATAGAGAATGTCTCTATTTTTGTATTTAAAAATAAATATATAAAAAGATACTTAAAAACCATATAAGCAAAACTTATAACAAACATTAAAAAATATTATTTGAATTTATAGACTTAAAGTGTTAACATAAATATGTAAATGTTTCCTTGATATTCGACAAGCTTATAAAGTTTATAAGAAAAAATGATTTTATATTACAAAATACTTAAGATAAACTAGTAAAAAAGTAATATTTAGAAATAAAAAGGAAGTGGATATAGTGAACATAGATTTAGAATTATACCGAATATTTTATACAGTAGCAAAATATAAAAATATATCCAAAGCAACACAAGAATTATATATATCACAGCCAGCAATAACTCAAAGAATAAATAATTTAGAAAAACAACTAAATATAAAATTATTTTATAGAAAACCAGATGGAATGAAATTAACAAAAGAAGGAAAAGAATTATACAAGTATGTAAAAGATAGTATAGAAACAATGAACAATGTGGAAAATAAGTTTAACATATATTTACAAAAAAACAAAACAAACAATATCAAAATAAAAACAACAAACCAAATAGATAACATATTTTTAGGTGATACAATTGTAAAGTTCTCTAAAAAATATCCCGAAATTGGAATTGACTTAGATATAGGAACAGAAAAAGAAGCAATAGAAGAACTATTAAATGAACAGGTAGATATTATTACAATAAAAGACATAAAGCAAATTAGGAATAAGAATTTTAAGATAATTGCTACTAAAAACTTAACACCATGTATATATACATCAAAGAACTATTTAGAAAAACAAAATGGAAAAATAGATATATACAATAAAGCAGAACAATATAATTTTATTTTACCTAAAAAAGGCAGTATCGAGAGGAGTGAGTTCGATAAGTTTTGCCAAAAACATCATTTAGATATTAAATTAAAATATGAAACACAAAGTATAAACATAAGAAAATATTTCGTATTTAATGGACTTGGAATTGCAGTAGGATTTAAGGAATACATATATGAAGAACTTAAGAGAAATATATTTATAGAAATACCATTGGAAGAGGGCTTATCAGAATGTAATATAAATTGGGTTACTTTAAACAATGAAAGAAAAAATGAAGAAGTTTTAAAATTAATTAAAATTGTAAAGGAGAAATAATTATGAAATGTTATGTACCTGTAGAAGAACAGGCATGGAATACTAGGTTTGGATGGGAATGCTTTGATAATGTAATCGAAGTGATTAGGCCAGAAGAAAGCAGATGGATATACTTACCAGATATGTTGAACAAAGAAAAAAAAATAGAAAAATTTGTAAAGCAAAACTTTGAAACAGATAATTTTATAGCTAAAGGTTGTTATTATAAAAAATATATACCGTTAGTAGTGCCAGATAATTTAAAGAAATCAAATAAACTATATGTGAGAACAACATTTATAGAATATGGAGATTATGGAGATGATGTTGCAGGAGCTGTTTGGGTATTACGAGATAACAAATTATATAATGAAGAAATGATGAAAGAAGAATATAAAAATATCAAAAAGATGTGTGAAAAAGAATATAGAAAATTACATGATATAGATCATTACTTTGTTAGTTTCAAAATTCCTGAACGTTTTTGGGAATTATATAGAGAAGAACAAAAACAAAAAGAAGAAATAAAAAGAAAAATAGAAGAAACAAAAACAGTAGTAACACATTTTGGAGATGATTTAGATAATAAATCGGCAATATATGCATTAGAAAAATGGGCTAAGGAAAATAAAATATTAAAAGAAGATGAAAGCTTACAAGTAGATAGAGTACCAGCAGGAAAAATAAAAGAAGGAATGCTAAATGTAGATACAGGAGGACATAAAGGAAGTAGACAAGAAGGTGAAACGATTGTAATAGATGGAGATCCAGCAAATGGAGTAAAATCAGCATCAGAAGCATTAAATGATTTAGGAATATATGTACCAGAACAAATTGTAGAATTAGCAGATACAGTACCAAATAAAGTAAGTGCATTAGATAGTAGGAGCGGACTAGCATTAGTTAGATATTTAAGAGGAGAGCAAACATTTAAATTAGCAGAGAAAAGGTTATTAGATAAAAAGTTAACAGATGAACAACTTGCAGAATTTGAATTAGAAGAAGCTCATGAAAAACAACAAAAAATTATAGATAACGCAGTAGAAAAGATAGAAAAGTATACAAAAGAATTACAAAATGGAGAAAAAATAGTATTAGCACCAGAGCAAATCATAGGAGGATCAGCAATAGCATATGAAATGGGAATACCATATTATGCATCAGCAACAGAACATGTAGATCAAGATAAAAAAGCAGATGGAGTGACATTTGCAATAACAAGTAAACCAGGAACAAAATTACCAGAAGAAATATTAGAATATGGAAAAGAATTAGTTGAAGAATATAGAATAGATGAAAATACATCAGGAGTATTTGTGAATCCAAATGGACAAATGATAGTAGCAGGAGGATTTAAAAATCCAGAATTTAAAATACCAAATGAAACTATCAAAGGAATGTTAAATAAAATTGAATCAAAATTTAAAGGAAAAGACATAGAAAAAGATAGGGAAGAACAAATACAAAACTAATAAAAGTAGGCAAATGCCAGTGTTGATTATTTCTAATAAAGGAGAATAATTATGAGGGTTATTTATGCTAATGATATTTTAGAAAATAAATACAAAATAGAAAATGGTGAAGTTATAGTAACAAAAAATGGAGACTATTATAACAAACAAATAGCAAAACAAATAGCAATATATAGGCAACAGGGAAATTTAGAAACTATAAAACAATTAGAAGAATTAGATAAAAAACAAAAAAATGATGCAGTAAATAGAATTTGTATAGATAAATATAGTGAAGCCAAAACAGAAAATAGCAATATAGCTATATGGGAAAAAGAACCTAAAAAAGAATATGAAATATACAAATTAAATTTGGATACAGAAAAATTAATGTTAATTAATACAAAAAATTTTACAGATATAAACGAAAAAGAAGTTTACTATAACAAAAATATTGCATTTGAAATATATGATAAGATGTTTCAATTAGAGCAAAACATAGAAAATAGTTTCCCTGAATTAATAGAAATGTGCCAAGAAGAAATAATCAAAATTCAAGAAATCATTAGCAGACTAAAAAAAGAAGATGAAGAAAAATATAATGAAGCAGTAAATACCTATAATACTATATATAATTCAGGAATTTTAGAAATGATGAAGAATAATTTTAAAAAAATAGAAATAGAAAAAGAAGATTTAAAACAACAGTTAGAAAAATCAAATAATATTATTCATGATTTATCTAAAAAATTAAAAGTAGCATTGAACGAAGTTGAAGAATTACAAAATAAAAAATTTGGCTTTTTTAAAAGGTTTTTAAATATAGTTAGAATAAAAAAATTAAATTAAAATTAAGAGAAAGTAGATTATAGAAGATAAAATGAATGAAGTAGTAAAATAAGAGAAAAATATAAGGAAAATATAAGGAGTTAAGAAAAATTAGTAAAAGAACATATAAAAAACAATTAATAAAAGTTTTATACTATCAAAAAATTCAGAAAAATCGAGAAATAAAGTACACATTTTTAAAGTAAAATGAAAAATGATTATATATCTAGTAAAAAACAGGAATTTACAAAGTTACATCATATAATTCTAGAAATTTATAAAAAACACAATATGAAAATTTTAACAAATTATGATATAGAAATTTTCGTAAATCATAAAATTTAATAAATATTGTAAAGTCTATATAAAATTGCAATTTTATGTAAAATATGTTATAATTAAAGCATGTTAGATAGAAAGTGAGGGATTATTATGATAATAAAAGAGGGAAAAAGAAATTTTAATGATATAGATATAAGAGATATTTATTCTATTTGCTATGATATAATAAGAAATGATTCTAGTTTATATAATAGGAGACATAAACTAAAATTAAGATACCAAGGCTTAATTAAAAAATTAGGAAAATTAGAACAACCAATAACAAAATTAATGGATACAATTGATGAAAAAGATTTAGATAAAATTTTAAAAAGACTTGATGGGATAGTACAAAAAGTGTCTACATTAAGACCTAACATGAAAGTACAAAAATTAAGTGAAAGAGGAAATAATTATTTACTTGTTGAAGAAGATGAAATGCCTAGAAGTGTAAGAGATTTAAAAATAGCTTATAGTTATGCAAAGACAAATGAAATGGAATATATTAAGCAAAAACAGGAACATTATGAAACGTTTGATAAACCAAGAGAAATAAGAGAGAAAAGAGAGGAAATACATAAAAGATGTGAACAAAGAAGAGAAGCAAGAGAATTTAAAGAATGGTTAAAAGAATCAGCCAAAAAAGATAGTATAGAAGAGAGTGATAAAATAAAACATACAGACAAAATGGCATCAAGACAAACAGATAAAGAGCAAGAAGAAAGAGAATAATATATTAACAATACCAAAACTACGTTATTAGTATTAAAAAAGAGAAAAATTAGATAATAGAACTAATTATTCTCTTTTTTTATTAATTTCACATATCAAGAATATAAACATAAAATATATAAAGATAATAAGGAGGTGTGAAATGAATAGGAAGACATTAACATATATAATAGCAATAATTATACTTATAGCTATCATAATAGAAATTTTTATCGTAAAAAACAGATCAAATGATAATGAAAATCAATTACAGACAATAAAAGTAAATGAAGTAACACGTTCAGTATTTTATGCACCACAATATGTAGCAATAAACAACGGATATTTTGAAGAAAATGGAATGAAAATAGAACTTTCAACTGGCCAAGGTGCAGATGCGGTTATGACAGCGGTATTATCAGGTCAATGTGATATAGGATTTGCAGGACCAGAAGCATCAATATATGTATATAATGAGGGAAAAGAAGATTATACACAAGTATTTGCACAAATGACTAAAAGAGATGGTTCATTCTTGGTGGCAAAAGAAGACACAGATAATTTTAGTTGGCAAGATTTAAAAGGGAAAACAGTAATTCCTGGAAGAAAAGGTGGAGTACCATATATGACATTAGAATATGTATTAAAGAAAAATGGAATAAATCCACAAACAGATTTAACATTAGATGATAGTATAAAATTTGATTTAATGGCAGGAGCATTTTCAAGTGGAGATGCAGAATATGTAACTTTATTTGAGCCTACTGCATCATTAACTGAGAAGGAAGGAAAAGGGTATATTGTGGCATCAGTAGGAGCAGAAGCAGGAGAAATACCATACACAGCATACTTCGCTAAAAAAAGTTATATAGAAAATAATGAGGATACAATACAAAAATTCACAAATGCAATATATAAAGGTGAGCAATTTGTAAAAGAACATACAAGTACAGAAATTGCAGAAGCAATACAAAGTTTTTTCCCTGATACGGACATAGAAGAACTTGCAAGTGCAGTTCAAAGTTATAAAGATATAGATGCATGGAATGATACTCCTGTATTAAAAGAAGAAGTATATAATAGATTAGAAGAAGTTATGACAATGGCAGGGGAATTACAAGAAAAAGCACCATATGAAAAAGTAATAAATAATAAATATGCAGAAGAAGCAATAAAATAGGAAAAGTTAAATTAAATTAGGAACAGATTAAAATCTTTATCTGTTCCTAAAACATACAAAACAAGAAACTTCAAAATAAAAATTTACATATAAATTTCATGAAAAGTATTGACAACTAAAACTCATGATGATATATTTACTTATGAGAGGAGCTGGTCGTATGGAAATCGATTATACTTTAATTGGACAAAGGATAAAAGAAGCAAGGAAGAGAAAAGGATGGTCACAAGAGAAAATATCAGAAGAAATAGATGTTGCAGTTGCATACATTAGTAGAGTGGAAAGAGGAAATCCTATAAATTTAAAAAGACTAGCACAAATAAGTCATGCCTTAGATGTACCAATGGAATATTTAGTAACAGGAGTTTCTTTAAAATCAGAAAACTATTTAAACAAAGAATTAAGTGATATTGTAGCACAATGCAGTCCAGAAAAACAAAAACTAATATATAACATTGCAAAAGCAATATTAGCAAGTACTGTAAAACAATAAACAATATAGACAAATGTTGACTTTTCTATACAAAATAGTATAAACTACATAGGTAGGAAAATAAGAAAAGAAAAACAAAAGGTGATAATAAATGTATTTAAAAAGATTAGAATTACAAGGATTTAAATCCTTTGCAGATAAAACTGTATTAGAATTTATGCCAGGAATAACTAGTGTAATTGGACCAAATGGATCCGGAAAAAGCAATATTTCAGATAGTATAAGATGGGTGCTTGGAGAACAGAGTATGAAATCTTTAAGAGGCACAAAATCACTAGATATAATATTTGCAGGAACTCAAAACAGAAAATCACTAGGTTTTGCAGAGGCATCATTAGTATTTGACAATACAGATGGTACACTTCCAATAGAATACACAGAAGTAACAGTTACAAGAAAAATATATAGAAGTGGAGAAACAGGATACTATATAAATAAAGTACCATGTAGATTAAAAGATGTACTAGAATTATTTATGGATACAGGTATTGGAAAAGATGGATATTCAATAATTGGACAAGGCAAAATTGATGAAATATTAAGTAACAAATCAGAAGATAGAAGACATATTTTTGAAGAAGCAGCAGGAATTGTAAAATTTAGAACAAGAAAAGCAGAAAGTGAAAAGAAATTAGAACACACAAAGTTAAATTTACTTCGTATAAATGATATCTTATCAGAAATAGAAACAAATATAGAACCACTAAAACTACAAGCAGAAAAAGCTAAAAAATATTTAAGTCTAAGAGAAGAACTAAAAAGTATAGAAATAGGATTGTTTTTATACAATATAGAAAAATATAAAGCCAATTTAGAAGAAATAGTGAAAGATGAAGAAATATACACAAGTCAATGTAAGGAAGAAGAAGATAATTTAGAGAAAATAAAACAATTAAAAGAGCTATTAAAAGAAGAAGTAGATAGAATAACCAACCAAATTGAAGAAATGTCAAACATAGGGTTTGAAAGCCAAAAAGAAATAGAAATGTTAAATTCAGATATAAATGTAGCAAATACAAGGATTATTAATAATAGAGAAAATAAAGAAAGATATGAAAAAGAAATAGAAGAATTGAATATAAGAAAAAAAGAACTAGAAGAAGAAATAAAACAAAAAGAAGAAAAAAGAGATAATTTAAAACAAAATAGGGAAAAATTTGAAAAAGAATTACAAGAAAAAGAAGCAGAATTAGAAAAAATAACTAAAAAACTATCAAGTAAAGAGCTTGAAATAGAAGGATATAAAAAGCAAGTAGAACAAAATACTGATAAAAAATATGAACTACAATCTGAAAGTCATACACAAGATATTAATTTTGAAAATTACGAAAAAAGACAAAAACAAATAAATAATGAGATTTCAAATTATATATCAGAATTAGATGCAACAAGGCTTCAAAAAGAAGATATTTCAAAAGGATTTTACGAAATTAATAACAAAAGAAATAATGTATTAAAATCATTAGAAGACATAAATAATAAAAAACAAAATGCAGATCAAAAAATTAAAGAATACAATATAAAAATAAATCAATTAGAAAATGAAATGAGAATGAAAGAATCAAGACAAAAATTTCTAATTGAAACAGAAAAAGAAAAAGAAGGGTATGTAAAAAGTGTAAAAAATTTATTAAAAGATTGTGAGAATATAAAAGAACTAGGAAAAGGAATGCATGGAGTTCTAGCAAATATTATAGATGTACCAGAAAAATACCAAACTGCAATTGAAATGAGTTTAGGAATGTCGCTACAAAATATTGTAACAGACACAGAAGAAGATGCAAAAAAATTAGTTGAACATTTAAGAAAAAATAATTTAGGAAGAGCATCTTTTTTACCAATTGCATCAGTTAAAGGAAAAAAATTAGATAAAATAAAAGGAAAAGAAAATGGTATAATAGGAATTGCATCAGATTTAATAAGTTTTGATAAAAAATATGAACAAATAATAATTAGCTTGCTTGGAAGAACAGTAATTGTAGACAACATGGATACAGCAATAAAGGTTGCAAAACAAAATGGATATATGTTTAGAATAATGACATTAGAAGGAGATATGATAAATCCATCAGGAGCAATTACAGGAGGTTCTGTTGCTAAAAAAACTGTAAATATTCTAGGTAGAGGAAAAGAAATTGAAAAACTGGAAAAAGAAATAAAAGAGATTAGGGAAAAAATAGAGAAAACAAAAAAAGAAAAAGAAGATTTTGAAAATTCAATTGAAGATACAATAGAAATGGCAACAAGTCTAGAAAGAGAATTGCAAGAAATTGATATAACATATGCAACAGAAAAACAAAAAGTTGTGGCAATAGATGAAAATATAGAAAAGCTAGAAAAGAGATTACAAAAACTAAAAGATGAACAAAAACAACTAGAAAATCAAAAACAAGAGTCAATAACTAAAAAACAGGAAATAGAAAAAGAAATAGAAGAATTAACAAAACAAAGTGAAGAATTAAATAAACTAATTACAGAATTTGCAGAATTAAACAAAGATGACCAAAAATATATTGATGATTTAAATTTTGATATCACAAACTTAAAAATATCAGTATCATCTTTTGATGAAAGTGAAGCTTCAATTGATGAAATAAAAGAAAGAATAAATTTAGATATTCAAAACACAGTAAAAAGTATTGAAAATAAAAAAGAACAAATTGAACAAATCAAAAATGATAATTTTAATTTAGAAGAAAGTATCAAAGAAACAAAACAAAAAATAGAAGATATTAAAGAACAAGTAAAAAATAGTGGAAGTAAAATAGAAGCGTTAAAAGAAGAAAGACTAGAAAAAAATAAGAAACTATCAATACAAGAAGAAGAAATTTCTAACAAATTTAAAGTTATAGAAGATCTAAAAGCACAAATTGTAAAAATTGATGTAAAAAAGACCAAATTAGAAGAGGACATACAATCAATAATAAATAAAATGTGGGAAGAATATGAGTTAACACCAAACAATGTACAAGATGAATACAAAAAACCAGAAAATATATCGTTAACACAGAAAAAAGTAAATAGTTTAAGAACAGAAATCAAAGGTCTAGGAAGTATAAATATTGATTCAATTGAAGAATATAAAAACATGAAAGAAAGATATGATTTCATGTGTGAACAAAGAGTAGACCTAGAAAATACAATGTCAAAACTTAGAAAAATGATTCAAGAAATGACAACTACAATGAAAGAGCAATTCAAAGAGCAATTTGAATTAATAAATAAAAACTTCGCAGAAGTATTTAAAGAGTTATTTGGTGGAGGAAATGCATCATTAAAGCTTGAAGATGAAGAAAATATCTTAGAATGCGGAATAGAAATAACTGTACAACCACCAGGAAAAAAATTGCAAAATATGATGCTACTATCAGGAGGAGAAAAAGCATTTACTGCAATTGCATTACTATTTGCAATACTAAAAATAAATCCAGCTCCATTCTGTGTCCTAGATGAAATTGAAGCTGCATTAGATGATGTGAATGTATATAGATTTGCAGAATATTTAAAGAAATTTTCAAAAGATACACAATTTTTAGTAATAACACATAGAAAGGGAACAATGGAAGTAGCAGATACAGTATATGGTGTTACTATGGAAGAAAGTGGAATATCAAAATTACTATCAATGAAATTATCAAAGAATAAATAAAAACAAATAACGGATATTAGTACAAAAACTAATATCCGTATATAATATATTAAACAAAATTTATTTAGGTTGTGTAGGACTAAGTAAATCATCAATAGAAACACCTAATGTCTTACTTAATTTAACCAATGTAATAACACTAACACCCTGTTCTATATTTTCACTTTCTAAATTTCCAATCAAAGCAGTACATACATCAACAGCTTCAGCTAAATCTTCTTGTGTCATTTTACCTTTATTTAAATTATATAATTTTCTATAATATTTAACATTTCTTCCTAATGATTCAAATAACTTTTTTGCTTCAAGATTTTTCATAGTTATCAATCTCCTTTATTATCCTATTCGTAAATATATAAAATATTGTCTAATTTTATGACAAAAATATCAATAGTCTATAAGTGATAAAATATCATCATAAATGTTAATAAAGATAAAAAGCAACATTTATGCCTAGTACAAATACATAAAATATCCTTTATGACATAGGATAGCTAAAAAAATAGAAATTATACGTAATATGTTTTAAAAAAATTTAACAATTCCAATAACTATTAACAAAATTCCAGATATTATAGACCAAATGTATTCAGGTATTTTATTAAAATTATTAAGAAAATAGCCAATAGAATTTCCAAAACTTATGAAAAGCAATTGAAAAATACTTACCAATATAGGAAAAAGCAATGAATGTATACCTAAAATACCACTACTAATACCTATTGCAAAACTATCAAGAGAAAGAGCCACTCCCAAAAATACAGCTTCTTTTCCATCTATTAAATTGGACTTATCTAAATCAGAAGAAATAGGATCTTTAATAATTTGTATAGTAATCCCCAAAAATTTAATAAAAAAACGATAAATTTTTGGCTCTGAAAATACTTCTTCATATATTTTATTATCTTTAACAATATTTTTTCGTAACGCTTGAAAAAGAACAAATCCACCAAGAAGAATTAATAAAAAAGCCCCTATATAATTTGCAATATTATCAGGTAATAAATCTTTCAAAAAATCCCCCAAATATACAGCAAAAAGCGAAACAACAAATGAAATTATAAACAAAATAAATTTAGCTAAATTAGAGATTTTTGTATTCCTAATTCCATAAGTAATACCTATACCAAAAGAGTCAATGCTGCTTGAAATAGCTAAAAATAACATAATTTGCCTCCTTATATATAATATGAATAACATAATATTTTGATAATAAAAGAATAAAAAAATATTTCTCTCATATACTTAAATAAATAAATACAAAGGAGAGAGAAATATGTGGGAAACATTAAGAAAAGAAGAAATTTTACAAAAGCTAAAAACAGATAAAAGAGGGGGACTAGCAAAAGAAGAGGTAGAAAATAGACAAAAAGAATATGGGAAAAACAAATTAAAAGAGAAAGCAAAAGAGACAATCTTAATGAGATTTATAAAACAATTCAATGATTTCATGATAATTATATTGATAATAGCATCAATAATATCAGCTGGCGTATCCTATATGCAAGGGGAAAACGATTATATTGACTCGATTATAATAATAGCAATAGTAGTATTAAACGCAATTATGGGAGTAATACAAGAAACAAAAGCAGAAAAATCAATAGAAGCTCTTCAAAAAATGACTCCACAAAAAACAAAAGTTATAAGAGAAGGAAAAATACAGGAAGTAAATGCAGAAGACTTAGTACCAGGAGATATAATAATACTAGAAGCAGGAAATTATGTACCAGCAGATAGTAGAATAATAGAAGCTCATAACTTAAAAATAGAAGAATCAAGTTTAACAGGAGAAACAGAAGCTGTAACAAAAAATGCAGAAATGATATGTAAAAAAGATGCCCCATTAGGTGATAGACTAAATATGGCTTATATGTCAACAATAATAGTAAATGGACATGGTATAGCAGTAGTTACAGACATAGGAATGAATACAAAAGTTGGACAAATTGCAAATATGATAATAGAAAACGAGGCACCAGAAACACCAATCCAAAAGAAATTAGGACAAGTCGGAAAAACATTAGGAATTGTATGTTTAGTAATTTGTTTTGTGATTTTCTTAATTGGAATAGTAAAAAATATAGAACCTATGGAAATGTTTATGACAGCAGTAGGCCTTGCTGTTGCTGCAATTCCAGAAGGATTGCCAGCAATAGTTACAATAGTATTATCAATTGGTGTAACAAGAATGGCAAAGAAGAATAGTATCATTCGTAGATTACCAGCAGTTGAAACATTAGGAAGTAGCAATGTTATATGCTCAGATAAAACAGGTACTCTAACTCAGAACAAAATGAAGGTTGTAGAAATATATAGTAAAAACCAAGAACTTGCTAGTGAATTAAGCTCCATGTGTACAGATTGTAATATAAACATAGAAGAAAATAAAAAAATAGTAAAAGGAGAACCAACAGAAATAGCATTAGTAGAATATGGATTAAGTATAAATAAAGATAAGAACGAATTATATTCTCAAATGCCAAGAGTAAATGAAATACCATTTGATTCAAACAGAAAAATGATGACCACAATACATAAAATTGGAAATAAATATAGGATTATAACAAAAGGAGCACCAGATATATTATTAGAAAGATGTAATAAAGAAGTTGGAGAAAAGGAAACTTTTTCAAAACTGAAAATACAAAATCAAAATTTAAAAATGGCACAAAGAGCATTAAGAGTAATTGCAGTAGCATATAAAGACATTGAAATATTACCAAATAATATTGATAGTACAACAATAGAAAATGATTTGATATTTGTAGGATTAATAGGAATGATAGATCCACCAAGAGAAGGTGTAAAAGAAGCAGTAAAAACATGTAAAAGGGCAGGAATAAAAACAGTAATGATAACAGGAGATCATATTGCAACAGCAACAGCAATAGCAAAAGAGTTAAATATATTAGGAAAAAACGATAAAGCAATGACCGGACAAGAATTAGAAAAAATGTCTCAAAAACAATTAGAAGAAAATATAAAAGAATATTCAGTATTTGCAAGAGTAACGCCAGAACATAAAGTAAGAATAGTAAAAGCATGGCAAAAAAAAGGTGCAGTAGTTGCAATGACAGGAGATGGAGTGAATGATAGTCCAGCATTAAAGAATGCAGATATAGGAATAGCAATGGGAAAAAACGGAACAGATGTAGCAAAAAATGCAGCAGATATGATTTTAACAGATGATAATTTTGTAACAATAGTAGAAGCAGTAAAACAAGGAAGAAACATATATGAAAACATAAAAAAAGCAATACACTTTCTAATTGCAACAAATATAGGAGAAATTGTAACAATATTTTTAGGACTATTATTAGGTCTAAAATCACCTCTACTTGCTATACAATTATTATGGGTGAATTTAGTAACTGACTCATTACCTGCAATAGCATTAGGATTAGAACCAGCAGAGAAAGATATTATGAACAAAAGACCAGTAAATAGCAAAAAAAGTATATTTGCAGATGGATTATGGAATAAAATTATAGTTGAAGGAATAATGATAGGTTTATTAACATTATTAGCATTTAGTATAGGAAATAAATATTATAGTATAGAAGTGGGAAGAACAATGGCATTTATAGCAATAGGATTATTAGAACTTGTCCACAGTTTAAACATAAAAAGTGAAAAATCTATATTAAAAACAGTAATATTTGAAAATAAATTTTTAATTGGAAGTTTGATATTAGGATTTTTAGTACAAACAATAGTAGTTATAATCCCTAAATTAGCAGAAATGTTTAAATTGGTATCACTAACAAGTACACAATGGAGTATTGCGATATTAATTTCAATTTTACCAATTCCAATTATTGAGATACAAAAATTTATAAATAGAAAAAATAGCAGAGGAAGAATAATAACAAAACAAGACATAGAAACAGAATTAATAAACAATCAAAATATTTAATTTAAGTCTAGCAAATTTAACTAAAACTCTTGATTTTTCTATAAAAAGCTGATAAAATAGTTATGCTTTAAACGAGTATAACTATTTTTATACTTAAAAAAAGCACTACTCTACTTACCATACAATTATGTATAGGTAGGTTATAATCCATAGGGAGGTGAAAATAATGAACAAATACGAAAGTGTTATCATTGTTAATCCAAACGTAGATGAAGCAGGTTTAAAAGCATTAGAAGAAAAATTTACAGGGTTAATCAATGAAAATGGAAAAGTAGAATCTGTTGAAAACATGGGTAAAAAGAAATTAGCCTATGAAATTAAAAAATTCAAAGAAGGAACATATATGTTATTCAACTTTGAAGCAAAACCAGATTCAATTCAAGAACTTGAAAGAGTTTATAGAATTACAGATGATATTATAAAATTCATCGTAGTAAAGAAATAATTCTAAATTTAATACAAAAGATGGAAAATATTAAGAAATAATGATAATTAAATAAAGATATAGGGGCCTTTATTTAAAGTAAAGAAAGGTGATAATAAATGAACAAAGTAATATTAATGGGCAGACTAACAAGAGATCCTGAAACAAGGTATACACAAACAAATAATACCTTAGTATCATCTTTTAGTTTAGCTGTAAATAGAAGATTTGTAAGACAAGGAGAAGAAAGACAAGCAGATTTTATAAATATAGTTGCATGGAGCAAACTAGGAGAATTTTGTAGTAAATACTTTAAGAAAGGTCAACAGGTAGGAATCATTGGAAGAATTCAAACAAGAACTTGGGATGATGACCAAGGTACAAAGCATTATGTTACAGAAGTAGTTGCAGAAGAAGCATATTTTGCAGATAGTAAAAGAGATGGAGAAACTAGCGGAAGTTCTTTTGAAAATACATTTGGTAACACAGCACCAGGAAGTATGGGAGCAGATTTTGAAGTGTCTTCAAACGATGATTTACCATTCTAATAGTTAGGAGGGAGAATAAAAATGGCTGATAAAAAACAAAATAAAAGAAATAATAAAAATTATGATGAAGATTATAATCCAAGATTTAGAAAACAAAGAAAAAAAGTATGTTTATTATGTAGTGATAAAAACTTTGAATTAGATTATAAAAATCCAGAACAATTAAGAAAATTTGTTAATGATAAAGGAAAAATATTACCAAGAAGAACAACAGGTGCATGTAGCAAACATCAAAGAGATATCACAATAGCAGTAAAAAGAGCAAGACATATTGCTATATTACCATACACACAAAACTAATCAAAGGATAGAAATAGATAAAACCGTTGAAAATCAACGGTTTTTATTTGTAAAATATTCAAGTGATTCAATAGGTTTTTCTGTATTTACATTCTAATATACTTAAATCATAACTATTATATTATAAATGTTTACAATTTTTCAAAATCTAAAATATAAAATAAAGAAATAAAAAAGAATTTTGCCTAGGATTAAAAAATAATATTTAAAAGTTTAAAAATAAAATATTTACAACAAAAATTGGATATGATATAATCACATACAAGATAACAAAAGAGGTGAAAAGTTTGAATCAAATACTTAGTGTAGAAAACAATCAAAAAAAGAAAAATAGAAAAGTAAAAAATACTGGGCCAGTTGCGATAGAGAATATATTAAAATTCTTTTCAATTGTAATATTAATATTCGGAGTATTTATGATAGGTTCAGGTTCATATTCAATGCATAATAATGCACAAGAAAAAACATCAAATACAAAACCAACAATACAAGTAGAAGAAGGATCTGAAACAGAGATAACAATAAGAATTATGCATGATAAAGCATTATCAAAAGTAACATATAAATGGAATGAAGAAGAAGAAACACAAATACAAACTAATGGAAGAAGAGATGTAGAACAAACAATAGAAATTCCAACTGGTGATAATATACTTACAATATATGCGCAAGATACAAATGGACAAGAAACAAGTTATCAAAAAGCATATAGTCTAGAAGGAGATATATCAATAGATTTTGCACTAGATGGAAATAATATTAAAGTAACTGCAACTGGAAAAAATGAGCTATCATATATGACATATCGTTGGGATGAAGAAGAAGAAACAACAGTAGATATAAATAATACACAAATAGAACAGGATATAGAAATTCCAATGGGACAACATACATTAACAGTAATAGTAGTAGATATAAATAATACAACCCAAACAAAAACACAAGAAGTAAAAGGAGTAACAAAACCACAAGTAGAAATAACAACAGATGGTTCATCAAACTTCATAATTAGGGCATCAGATGAAGAAGGAATAAAAAGAGTAGAATTTGTAATAAATGATTCAGATGAGAAATATGTATTAGATTTAGATAAAGTATATTCTATTGACCAAAGAAAAGAATTTGAATATTCATATCCAATAGGTGAAGGAGAAACAATATTAGAAGTAACAGTATATAATGAAAGCGGAGTAAGTGAAACAATTAGAGCAAGAGTTAATAGATAAAAGTAGGCCTTCTACAAAAAGAAAAGTAGAAGGCTTTAATTAATAAATAAACAATATTGGAGGAAATTGTGGAATATAACTTTGTAGATATATTAATTTATTTTATAACTTATTCATTTTTAGGTTGGATAATGGAATCAATATTCAGGTCGATAGGTGAAAGAAAACTAATAAATACAGGATTTTTAAAAGGACCATTTTGCCCTATATATGGAATAGGTGCAATAATAATGCTAGTGTTTTTAAAGGATTTTTCCAATAATTTAGTTATATTGTTTATAGTTTCAATGATAGTTTTTACAATATGGGAATATATAGTAGGAGTATTACTAGAAAAGCTTTTTCATACAAAATATTGGGATTATTCAAATAACAAATTTAATTTTCAAGGAAGAATTTGTTTAATGAATTCAATATTTTGGGGAGTATTAGGAATAGTTTTTATAAAATACATTCATCCATTTATTGAAAGCATAATTACAAAAATTGACACAAAATTATTAATTTTTATATACGCAATTATAGCATTAGTAATGTTAGTAGATATGATTACAAGTATTATAAAAATAAAGAATATTAAATCAACATTAGAAAAAATAGAAAACTTAAATAGGGAAATTAAAGAAAAATTAAAAGAAATAACAGAAGAAGGAAAAACAGATATATTAGAGAATATACAAAATATAATAGAACAATTAAAATACAAAAGAAATAAGACAATCATGCGTTTATATAAAAACGTATATCGATTAAAGAAAGCATTCCCAGCAATTAATACAAAAGAGATTACAGAAATATTAAATAAAAAAATAGAGTTAAAAGAAATAAAAGAAAAAATTAAAAATAATAAAAAGAGATATAAAAACTTGCAAAAGTAAAAAGATTTTGTATATAATTAAGAAAAAATAGTGGAGGAAAAAATGGTTCAAGAAATATATATTATTGATGATGATGATTCATCAATCGTAATTTTTAGAGAATTATTTAAAAATGATAAAGAATACAAATTTATTAGTGTAAAAAGTGAACAAATAGACATCGCATTAAAAAACATACCTTCTTTAATTGTAATAAATGAAGATGCTATAAATATAGATGCGTTAACACTATGTAGAAGAATTAGAAAAGACGAAGATAATACAATAACCCCAGTAATAGTTGTGTCATCAAATAGTAATAGAGAACACAGAATAAAAATATTACAAGAATCAATAGAATATTATATTAAGAAACCTGTTGATGAATATTATCTATATTATACAGTAAAAAATATTAATAGATTATTAACTAGTAACAGAAGAATAAGTCCTTTAACAGGACTTCCAGGCAATGTCCAAATACATGCAGAATTAAAGAAAAGAATATTAAGAGAAGAGCCGTTCTGTGTACTTTATTTAGATCTAGATAATTTTAAAGCATATAATGATGTATATGGATTTTTAAAAGGAGATCAAATAATAGAATTTACAGCAGAAACAATAATGACATGTATTCATAATAGTGGACTAGAAGATACATTTATAGGACATATTGGAGGCGATGACTTTGTAGCCATTGTACCTGGTCTCACATGTGAAAAATTATGCCAAAATATATTAGCACATTTTGATATGAATGTTAAAAAATATTTCACAGATGAAGATTTAGAAAAAGGATATATTGAAGTTGAAAATAGAAAAGGAATTATAGAACAATTCCCACTAACGTCATTATCAATAGGTGTTGTTGTTGCAGATGCTGGAAGGTTTGGAAATATTTTGGAAATAGGAGAAATAGGAGCACAAGTAAAACATGCTGCAAAATCAGTAATGGGAAGCAGCTATGCAGTAGATAGAAGGAAATAAACAGAAAGATGAGATTACAAAAATAAATTGTAATCTTTTCATATTTTATTAAAAGGTGGTAATAATGGATTTAACAATCGACATTGAGGAATATAAGTTAAATATAAGATCAGGAGCTGTAATAATTCATAATAATAAAATATTAACCCATAAAAATATAAATAAAGACCATTATTGTTTACCAGGTGGTAGAGTTGAGATAGGAGAAAACTCAGAAGAGACAATAAAAAGAGAAATTTATGAAGAACTAGGAAAAAATGTAGAAATAACAAGATATATAGCTACAATTGAAAACTTCTTTGAAATGGAAAATAAAAAATATCATGAAATAATGTTTGTGCATAATGTGGAATTTAAAAATGAAGAAGATAAGAAGATAGACTATATTTTAAAGAATATTGAGGGCAAAAAAGGATTACAGTACGAATGGATAGATTTAAACGAAATAGATAAATATAATATTTTACCAAAATGTATAAAGGAAATATTAAAAGAAGAAAAATTTCCAATACATAAAATTAATAATGAACTAAAATAGAGTAATAATAATATAAACTCCTAATATAAATATAATATAATTATTTATATATTAGGAGTTTTTTATGTTTATAATAAATAAAAAAAGAATACAAATAGTTTTATCAGCTATATTAATAAGTATATTAACATTTGGAATGCAAATATCAATCAAAGAAAAAGAACAATTAACATTAGAAACAACTTCTACTCCTTCATCAAATAAAACAGTAGTAATAGATGCAGGACATGGCTCACCAGACGAAGGGGCAGAAAGCAGCAATGGAACAACAGAAGCACAAATAAACTTAAAAATAGCTTTGAAAGTACAAAATTTACTAGAACAAACAGGATGTACAGTAATATTAACACGTTCAGATAATAATGCAATATATGATTTAGATAGTAAAACTTTAAGACAAAAAAAAGTAAGTGATATAAAAAATAGAGTAAAAATAGGAAATGAATCATCAGCAGATATATTTGTTTCTATACATTTAAATAAAATTCCACAGCAACAATACTATGGCTGGCAATGTTTTTATAATAGCAAAAATGAAAATAGTAAAATGTTAGCAGAACAATTACAAGAAAACTTAAATGAATCAATACAAAAAGAAAACAAAAGAGTTGCAATGAATTTAAATACCGTATATATTATGAAAAATGTAGAAATACCAATATCAATTGTTGAATGTGGCTTTTTGTCTAATCCAGAAGAGGAAAAACAATTACAAGAAGATGAATATCAAAATAGACTTGCTTGGGGAATATATAATGGTATTACTGATTATTTTTATAATTTAGAAAATAGTAAATAATTAAAATTACAGACATCCAAAAGAAAATTTTATCTAAATTATTGAAAAAAAATAACAATAAGTATATAATAAAATTGTAATATAATATTCTAAGGAGGAAAAAATGGTAATATCATTTGAAGAAAAGAAGAGACAAATTAGACAAGAAAGACAAAAGGAAGTAAAAAGACAAGCTAAAAAACAACAAATACCAAATAGAAATGTAAAACTTACAAAAAAACAAAAACAAAAAGCAAGAAAAAGAGCAAGAAGAAAGTTGGCTATTGGAGGTATACTAGCAGCATTAGGAATTACAGGTTTAGTTTATACAGGAACAAAATTACTTCCAGAAGGAGAACCAAAAGCACCAGTCAATGTAGAAAATGAAAATAATAGTCAAGATAAAACAAGTGAATTTAAAGATAAATATAAGGTAAATGAAGATAATTTAATTAAAAATGAAAGTGAAGTTGAAAAAGAAGTAAAAGAACTAGAAAATGCTGATGATGTATTAGCATATCTAAAAAATCTGTATATAGAAAAATATGAAGAAAAAACAGGGGATGAAACATTAACAACAAATGATATAAAAATAATACAGAATTTTCAAAACTATGCATATATTGATAAAGAAACTGGTGACATCATAACACATGGAGAGTTACCACTAGAAACAGAAAAAGCACTAGCTCAAAATAATGTTTCATATGACATAGAATATGATTTAGGAACATATCAAGTACAAAATTTAGATGGACAAACAATAGATATGATAACAATGGATGGACAAACTCCAATAAAGGTAATACCAGGAAATCAATATAATGAAATGAAAGATTATGATTCTGTTTTAGATGAAATGGGATCAATAATTCCAGAAGGTATATACTATATGGAACATCTTGAAGATGAAAATGCAAGAAATGAATTTATTAGTGCAATAGAAAAAGTTCAAAATCAACAAGAAGTTCAAAACAAACAAATTGAAGATGATGGAATGAGCATTGAATAAATTTTTGTAATTGAAAACAAAAAAGTATAAAATTTCCACTCTTTGCAAACAATATGTGTAAAACATATTAGCAAGGAGTGGAATTTTTTGAAAACAACAAAAATATTAAAAATAGATGGAACATTGCTTGACAAAGAGCAATTAAATAGATATTTAGAAAAAATAGCATCAAGCCATAGCCTAAAAAATAAAAGTGATAAACAAACATATCCTATTCCAAACATGATAGAAAACTATAAGATAATTGGGCAAGTATATGATTTATTAAATGAACACCTAAAACTTGGAATAAGCATACACCCAGCAGGGGAATGGTTGCTTGACAATTTCTATATCATAGAACAAACCGTAAAACAAATAGAAAAAGAAATGCCATTAAAAAAATATAAAAATTTTTTAGGAATTGCAAATGGAAGATATAAAGGATTTGCAAGAATATATGTATTAGCAGCAGAAATAGTAGCATACACAGATAACAAAATAGAAAAAGAAG
>CALXKA010000001.1 GCA_944388765.1 uncultured Clostridia bacterium | reverse complement strand
AATACTAAAAAATCAAGATATAATAAAATAATGGAAGAACAACAAAAAATAGCATCACAAAAAATGAAAGAAAAAGTTGGTAGAGAATATGAAGTATTAATAGAAAATATTTCATTTGATGGAAAATATCTAATAGGAAGAACAATGCAAGATGCACCAGATATAGATGGAATAGTATATATAAAATGCAAAGAAGAAAATCCAATAAAATTCCTACATAGATTTGAAAAATGTAAAATAACTGATTCAAAAGAATATGATCTAATAGGAGAAAGGAAAGAAATATGAAAATTAATTTAGATGGAAATTTAATTGAAGTGACAGTATTTGAAAGAAGAAAAAATAATTATGAATACTATATTGGAAGTGTACAAATTGGAGAAATAGATACTAATATAAGTAAATATGAAAATATAATTATAAGAGAAAATTCAATAATTTTGGCATTACAAAAGCTAGGTGTAATAGAAAGGCAGGAGAAAGAAAGAAAAAATACATTAGAAAATGAATTAAGTGCAAAAATAAAAGATCAAATAGATAGTAAAAGAATAGAAGATATAAAAAAAGAATCAGAAGAAACAAAAAATATAAATGAATACATTAAAGAAATAGGATTACAAAGAGAGAAAATAAAAGATATAAAAATATTGGAATTAAATAAAAAAGAAGAAAAAAAGAAAACTTCCCCAAAACAAACAAAACTAGAAGAAAAAAAAGAAGAAACTACAACAAAAGATATTAATGTTAAGCAAGAAATGGAATTAGATGAAAGAGCAAATGATATGCATAGTATACGTAAATGGTTAGAAAATAGAGTTCCACATAACATTAAAAAAATAGGTGTAATAGAATCTTATCAAATGAGCAAAATAAAAGATGAAAACAGCAAAAGCTATGATAATGAAACAACAAGATATTCGCTAATTGCAATTAGCAAAGATGGAAAGGTAGAGCCATTAAAAAAATATATTCCAGAATTACAACAAAGAAGTGCTTCTGGAAATGATCCAATTCCGCAAAAATACCAAGTGAGAGATGATGGAAGTGTAGATAAAGATAGTGTTTTAAGTGAATACGAAATAGGAAACAAAATTATTCAATTGGATAACAAAGAAATGGGAAGAATAGAAATGAATATTGGAGAAGAAGCAAGAAATTCAACAAAAACTATAGGAGTCCAATTAAGAGATAGCAATACAATATATGTTCCAGATACTTCTCAAAGAAGCGTAATTGGAGAATATGAACCAAAAGGAGAAAATACAGTAGAAGAGGGCTTGAAAGAAATAGAACCGCATGATAATTGCCAAGAAAAAGATGAGAGAGATATAGATGGAGACCCAGATACAAGTTCACATGAACATATAATGAATATCGAAGACGCATATATAAAAGTATGTGCAAGAGAAATTTTAAATAAAAATCCAGAAATTGGAGAAATATATAATCAAGCAGATATAGAAAGAAAATTAAAAGAAGAAATAAAAGAAGAATCATTAAGTAAAAAAGATTTGGAAAATAGTCTAGATGAAATAAGTAAAAAAATAGAAGAAGAAGCAGAAAACCAGAGACTACCAGGAGAAGATAAAAGAATAGGATAACATTAGTAATTTTGAGATTGACAAAAATAGAAAATAAATATATCATATATAATATAAAACAAACAAAAGAGGTGGAAAAGATGGATGGTGTATGGGCAATAGTATATATACTTATATTTATTATATTTGCATTAGTAGCCTATGCAGTATTACAAATTAAATTATTTGGAATGAAGATAAAAGACTTTTGGGGATTTATAGAAGCAAACCAAATGCTAGATAAATTATATAGATTTGCCAAACAATATGAAAGAATGTCTCCACAAGAACAATTGATTTACCTATCAGAAGCGGAAAAAATATTTAAAGCATTTGATAAAGTTCCAGATGGATTATGGGAAGAAGAATATGATAAATACAAAGAAGTGTTATCAAAATATAAAGATATAAAAATGATAAGATGGTCAGAAGAAAAGATGTAAAAGGAAAAAGCCAGAGATTTTACTCATGGCTTTTATATTTTATATATGAAAAGATATCATACTTGTAAAAGTATAAAAATAACGCAAAGGTTTTTTTAAGAAAAATCTTGTTTTTAATACCTCAAAAGATTCTGACATTGCACAATATTTATCAACGAATGTCAAAATAAATCCTTCAAAAGACCTTGGAAAATTGACTGTAACAGGCCACATATGATTTATAATCATATCTTTTTCTTTTTTATTTAAATTAAATAATTTGCAAGCATTTATACAGGCAGTCTTGCCATGAGTGTAGGCATGTAAACCTTTTCTATTAGGTTGCCTTATTCTCCAATCATATAAAAATAAATCGTGAAGCATGCCAGCTCTTGCTGCTGAAACATAATCTAAATTATATTTTTTACAAATTAGATAACAATAATATGAAACAGTATAGCAATGCTCAAAACAAGTAGTTTCATAATGCTGTCTATAATTTTTCATTTGCTGAACAGTATCATTTTCAATAAGTTCTTTAACAATATTCTGAAATTCTACATCTTTATCTATTATTTCTTTTACAAAAGTTTTCATTATTAATACCCCATAAAATCATATGTACTTCTTTTTTAGTATAACATAATTAGCTGTATAAAATCAAATGTATTATAGTAGTTAATAAAATATTAATAAATTATAAAAGCTTTTCTAAAATTTGAACAGCATTGCTAGCAGCACCTTTTCTTAAATTATCTGCTACAACCCATAAATTAAGTCCATTTTCTACACTATAATCACGACGAATTCTGCCTACAAAAACTTCATCATGACCATTTGCAACACTTGCTAATGGATAATAATTTTTTTCAGGATTATCCGCAACGATAATTCCAGGATAATTTTCTAATAATATTCTAATATCATAAACATCAAAATCTTTTTCTAATTCTATATTTATAGACTCGCCATGACAATTTGAAACAGGAACTCTAACAGTAGTTGCGGTAATAGGTAGATTAGGCTTATGTAATATTTTCCTAGTTTCATCAATCATTTTATGTTCTTCTTTCGTATAGCCATCTTCCATAAAAACATCGATATGCGGAATACAATTATTATAAATAGAATAAGGGAATTTCTTTAAATTATTACCATCTGCTTTGCTTTCTAAATCTTCTAGACCAGAACGACCAGCACCAGATACAGCTTGATAAGTAGAATAAACAATTCTTTTTATTCCATATTTATCATCAATAGCCTTTAAAGGCAAAACAGCTTGAATAGTAGAGCAATTTGGATTAGCAATAATTCCATTATTTTTTCTTATATCTTCTGGATTTACTTCTGGAACAACAAGAGGGACATCATTATCCATACGAAAAACACTACTATTATCAATTACTATGCATCCCTTATTTACAGCAATAGGTACATATTTCTCAGAAACTGTGCCACCAGCACAAAAAATAGCATAATCAAAGTGTTTGTCAAAAGAATCATCTTTTAATTCCTGGATAACATAGTTTCTATTCAAAAAGGAAATTTTGGTATTTGCAGATTTAGAAGAAGAAAAAAGAACATAATTAACACTTTTAAAATTTTTTTCTTCTAAAACTCTTAATACAGTTCTACCAACTAAACCGTGTGGCACCAACTATTGCCACTTTATAATTTGTTTTCATAATAGCCTCCTTATAAACCTTTCTTATACAATATATGAAATTTGTATAGAAAAAGTAATAAAAAGAATAAATATCAATTGAATTTTCAAATGCTATATTTAATTAACATACTTTTATCATATTTAGGAAATAATATCAAGAATATGAATATATTAATAAATAATTAAAAATTCAAAAAAATTATGAAAAATATTGCAAAATTTTAACAATAATAGTATAATAAAAAAGGTAGCATAATAATATTAAATAAAAAATAAAAAAGAGAGGTAAAAAAATGGATTATTTATATATACTAAGAGAAGCTCTATTATGGATAATTACAATATTTTGGCTATATCAAATAATGGTAAGTTTATGCTCATTAGTAAAAATAAAAGATAAACCATTAAAAGTAAATAAAAATCACAAGTTTATGGCAATAATACCTGCACATAATGAAGAAGCAGTTGTTGCAAATTTAGTAGAGAGTTTGAAAAATCAAAATTATGACAAAGATTTATATGATATATATGTTATTGCAGACAACTGTACTGATAACACTGCAAAAGTTGCAAAAGAAGCAGGTGCAATAGTATATGAGAGATTTGATGAAACCAAAAAAACAAAAGGTTTTGCATTAGACTGGTTTTTAAAACAAAAAATTGAAGAAAATGCACAATATGATGCTTTTTTAGTATTTGATGCAGATAATATAGTAGATCCTAATTTTATTAAAGCAATGAATATAAAACTATGTCAAGGAGAAGACGTAGTACAAGGATATAGAGATATAAAAAATCCAACAGACAACTGGATAACAGCAGGATATGCTTTATTTTATTGGACAATGCACAGATTTTATCATTTAGCAAGATATAATTTGGGATTATCACCATTATTAAATGGAACAGGATTTATGGTAAGATTTGATGTTATAAAACCAGAAGGTGGATTAAAAACAGTAACATTAACAGAAGATATAGAATTCTCTTTAAAAAGAATAATAAAAGGGAAAAAATTAGGTTGGGCAACAGATGCAATATGTTATGATGAACAACCAACAGGATTTAAACAAAGTTGGTCACAAAGAAGTAGATGGACAGTTGGACATATGCAATGTATAAAAGAATATACAAAACAATTAGCAAATTCAGCAAAAGAAAATAAAACAATGATGAATTTTGACGGATTTTTATATATTATAGGAAGTATACCAATGTTTATAATAACATTAATAATATTAGCCACAAACTTCTTAATGTATGCTGGAAATGGAATGACTAATGAAGAACTAATAGTAAATATTCTAAGATTTTTAATACCAACATTTCTTTTACCAATTGGAACAGCAGCAATTGCAATGTTATTAGATAGAAGACCTATAAAACCAATGCTTAAAGGACTACTTTGCTATCCATTATTTATGGGATCTTGGTTATTAATAAACTTTAAATGCTTATTTAAAAGAGAAACAACATGGGAGAAAATTGACCATGTTAGAAATATTAAGATTGGTGATTCAGGAAGATCAGCAGAAGCATTAGAAGTAGAAAAAGTTTAAAAACAAAGAAAAAATCTTAAAAAATACTTGCATTTATGCCAATAATTGGGTATAATAATAGAGAACATGAAGAGACTAGAAGAGTGGGAACAAATCCCACTCTTCATTCATGATAAATATATAAAACAATTAATTACATAGAAAGGAGAAAAATTTGGCAAACATAGAAGAAAAAGTTGAAAGGTTATTAAAAACAGAAATTGAAAAAAATGGTTATGAACTGTATGATGTAGAATATACAAAAGAGGGTAAAAACCATTTTCTACGAATATTTATAGATAAACCAGATGGAATAGATCTAAAAGATTGTGAGAAAGTAAATGATTTAATTAGCGATTTATTAGATAAAGCAGACTATATCAAAGAACAATATTTTTTAGAAGTATCATCAACACGGAATAGAAAAAAACATAAGAAAAGATAAGCATTTAAATCAAAACATTGGAAAAGAAATACATATAAAATTGTTCAAAAAGGATGAAAATAATAAAAAAGAATATGAAGGAATATTAAAAGATTTTGATGAAGAAAATATAGTATTAAAAGAGAATATACAAATAAATAGAAAAAATATAGCACAAATAAAAACAGTATATCATTGGTAAATAAAAATAAATGTATAAAAGGAGAGATGAAAATGAAAGAGGCAATTGACAACAAAGAATTAATATTAGCGCTAGATGAATTAGAAAAAGAAAAAGGGATAAAAAAAGAATACTTACTAGAATCAATAGAAACAGCATTACTTACAGCATACAAAAGAAATTTTGATGCATTAGATAATGTAAGAGTACAAATGGATCAGAAAACAGGAGCAACACATATATATTCTATTAAAGAAGTAGTAAAAAAAGTTGAGAATGAAAAGATTCAAATTAATATAAAAGAAGCTAAAAAAATAAATCCTGATATAGAAGAAGGAGAAACAGTAGAAATTGAAATAGTACCAAGAAATTTTGGAAGAATAGCTGCACAAACAGCAAAGCAGGTTATAATTCAAAAATTAAGAGAAGCTGAAAGAGAAATAATATTTACAGAATACAATGATAGAAAAGGAGAAATAGTAACAGGATTAATACAAAAAGCAGACAAAAACATTGTAGTGATGGATTTAGGTAGATTAGAAGGAGTAATGCCATCAAAAGAACAAATACCAACTGAAAAATATAAAGTAAATGATAAAATTAAAGGATATGTATTAGATGTAGAAAAAGGTGCAAAAGGAGCACCACAAGTAATAGTATCAAGAAGTCATCCAGATTTTGTAAGAAAATTATTAGAATTTGAAATACCAGAAATATATGAAGGAGTAATTGAAATAAAGAGCGTTTCAAGAGATCCAGGGTATAGAAGTAAAGTTGCAGTATATTCACCAGACCCAAATATAGATCCAGTAGGGTCATGTGTTGGGCAAAAAGGAGTAAGAATACAAAATGTAATAAATGAACTACATGGAGAAAAAATTGATGTAATAGAATGGAACGAAGATCCATCTATATATATTGCATCAAGCTTGTTACCAGCAAAAATATTAGCAGTAGATATAAAGCAAGAAGAAAAATTTGCACAAGTAATAGTTCCAGATGATCAATTATCGTTAGCTATTGGAAAATCAGGACAAAATGCAAGGCTTGCAGCAAAATTAACTAATTGGAAAATAGATATAAAATCTGAAACACAATTTAGAGAAATGTTAATGAATGAACAAAACAATCAAGAAACTACTTCTAATGAAGAATAAGAACAAATAAAATATAAAAACTAATCATACAACAAAGGGAGGAAAAAGAATGAAAAGACAACCTCAAAGAACATGTATGGGATGTAATGAAAAGAAAGATAAAAAAGATTTAATTCGAATTGTTAAAAATAAGCAAAATGAGATAAATATAGATAAAACGGGCAAATCAGAAGGACGAGGAGCATATATTTGCAACAATATAGAGTGCCTAGAAAAGGCTATAAAGACAAAAAGAATAGAAAAGGTTTTTGAACAAAAAATACCAGAAGAAATTTATGAAAAATTAAGAGGTGTAATGCTTGGAAAATAAAAAAATATTAGGATTAATAGGATTAGCTGCAAAAGCTGGAAGGATATCATTTGGAGCAGATAGTGTAGAATTACAAACACGAAAAGGAAAAGTGTATTTAATTATTCTAGCACAAAACTCCTCAGAACGAACAAAAGAGAAATTCCGAAAAATTAGTAAAGAAAGAAAAATACCGATCATAATAACAGAAACTATTGAAACATTAAGCAAAGCAATAGGAAAAAATAACAAAGCAATTTTAGGAATTGAAGATGTAAGTTTATCAAATGCAATACAAAAAATATATAATGGGGGTGAAGCTATTGGGTAAAATAAAAATACACGAAATAGCAAAAAAATTAGGAGTAACAAGTAAAGAAATATTAGAAATAGCACAAAAGTTAAATATTGAAGCAAAAAGCCATTTGAGTGGGGTAGAACAAGAAGAAGCAACTAAAATAGAAAATGCTTTTTCAAAAAATAATAACAAAGTAGAACAAAAAAATAAAAGTGAAGAAAAAAAAGAAATGAAAAAATTGGATAAATCAAGTAATTCAAAAAAAGAAAGTAAAAAAGAAGAAAAAGCACCAGTAATTATAAGAAGAGAAGTTATAATCAGTGAAGAAACAGAAAATAAAAAAGAAGAAGTAAAAAAACAAGAAAAGAAAAACAATATAGGATTTGTAGAAAGAAGAAATAATAAAGACTATAATATTGTTTATCGTAATAAACCAAGTAAACCAATGACTGTAAGTGAATTATTTGGATTAAAAACACCAGAACCTAAAAAAGAAGAAAAAGAAGAAATAAAACAGGAGAAAGAAATAAAACAAGAAGAGAAAAAACAAGAAAAAATAGAAACAGAAAATAAACAAGAAAAAGAAAAGAAACAACCAACACCTCATAAAAATAATGAACAAAATAATAGAAATCAGTATAATAACTATAACAAAAATAATAAATTTAATAAAAATAGAAATAATAATACGGAAAGATATGCAAAAAGACCATTAGATGAAAGAGGAATAGAAAAAAATATAAAAAATATAATGGCTACTGAAACTATAGAGAAAGAGCCAGTAAGAGAATATAATAAATCAATAGATAAACAGAAAAATAATAGTAAATTTGATGAAAACAGAACAACCAAAAAGAATAAAGCAAGAAGAAACAATTCTCATAATGATTTTGATGAAGGAAAATTAAAAAGTTTAAAACAAACAAATAGATTATCTAAAATGTTTAATGATCAAGATGGTGGTATGCTAGACTATTATGATTTAACAACAGAACGTGGAAGACGTGGGAAAAAGAAAAATAATAAAAATCAAGAAGAAAGAACTAAACAAAAAATATTTAAATTAACAGAAATTGAAATTCCAGAAACAATAACAGTAAAAGATTTAGCTGCTGAAATGAAAAAAACAACAGCAGATGTAATAAAGAAATTGTTAGGCTATGGAATAATGGCAACAATAAATCAAGAAATAGACTTTGATACAGCATTTTTAGTAGCAGGAGAATTCGGAATAACTGCAAACAAGAAAGAAGTTGTAACAGAGGAAGATATCCTATTTGATGAGTCAGAAGACAAAGAAGAAGAATTACAAACAAGACCACCAGTAATTGTAGTAATGGGACACGTAGACCATGGAAAAACTTCACTTTTAGATGCAATTAGAAAAACAAATGTAATAGAAGGAGAAGCAGGAGGAATTACACAAGCAATCGGAGCATATCAAGTAAAAGTAAATGATAGATTAATAACGTTTTTAGATACACCAGGTCATGAAGCTTTTACTGCAATGAGAGCAAGAGGAGCGCAAATTACAGATATTGCAATATTAGTAGTGGCTGCAAATGATGGTGTAAAACCACAAACAATAGAAGCTATAAACCATGCAAAATCAGCAGGGATTCCAATAATAGTTGCAATAAACAAGATAGACTTACCAGATGCAAATATAGAAAAAGTAAAACAAGAATTAATGACATATGAATTAGTACCAGAAGAATGGGGAGGAGACACAATATTTGTGCCAATATCTGCAAAGCAACATCAAAATATAGATCAATTATTAGAAATGGTACTATTAGAAGCAGATGTATTAGAATTAAAAGCAAATCCTCATAAACAAGCAAAAGGAGCTGTAATAGAAGCAAGATTGGATAAATCAAAAGGCGCAATTGCAACAATGCTAGTACAAAGAGGAACATTAGATGTAGGGGATACAATAGTAGTTGGTTCTTCAATAGGAAGAATAAGAGCTATGAGAGATGATAAAGGAAAAACAGTAAAATCAGCAGGACCTTCTACACCAGTAGAAATAATGGGATTAACAGATGTCCCAGAAGCAGGAGATACTTTCTATGAAGTAAAGAATGAAAAAATGGCAAAACATTTAATAGAAAGAAGAAAACGTCAAGCAAGAGAAAAAGCAATAAATAGTGAAACAAAAATAACTTTGGACAATTTATTCAGTCAAATGGAAGAAGGAAACTTAAAAGTATTAAATTTAATTGTCAAAGCAGATGTACAAGGATCTGTTGAAGCTGTAAAACAATCATTAGAAAAACTAGAAAACGAAGAAGTGAAAGTAAAAGTAATCCATGCAGCGGTAGGAGCAGTAAATCAATCAGATGTTACACTTGCAAAAGTATCTAATGCAATAATAATAGCTTTTAATGTAAGACCAGATAATATGGCAAAAGAATTAGCAGAAAAAGATGAAGTAGAAATAAAACAATATTCAGTTATATATCAAGCAATAGAAGATGTAGAAGCTGCGATGAAAGGAATGCTAGATCCAAAATTTGAAGAAAAAGTAATAGGAAATGCAGAAGTAAGACAAACGTTCAAAATATCTAATGTAGGAACAATAGCAGGAGCATACGTATTAAATGGAAAAGTAGAAAGAAATGCAGGAGTAAGGGTAATACGTGAGAATGTAGTAATACATGATGGACACTTAACAACATTAAAAAGATTTAAAGATGATGTCAAAGAAGTTACAAAAGGATTTGAATGTGGTATTCAAATAGAAAATTACAATGATATAAAAGAAGGAGACATTATAGAAGTATATATAATGGAAGAAATAAAAAGATAAGAGGGATTATGGGACATTCTTAAAATCCCTCTTAGAGAAATTTGTAATAAAATTATGTAATATAAAATAAAAGGAGATGTAATATTTTGAGTAAATATTCACAAAAATTAGAAAGACTTACAGCAGAAACAAGGAAAAAAGAAAAAGAAAAAAATGAACTTTTATCTAAAATAAAATCTGAAAGAGAAATGCTAAAAAGAAATTTTAGAAGAATGGATAAAATAGAAAAAAAAGAAAAACAAGAAGAAAATAAAAGAATTACAACTAGAAAACAATTAAGAAAAAGATATTTAGATAGTTTAAAGGTTGGAGATATAAAATCAATAGAACAAGCTAATCAAGCTATGTTAGGATATGAAATAGGCTTAAAACTAGAACAACAAGAAAAGGAAATAGTTGATTAGAACATAAAAAAGGATGTGTATGAAATGGAAAAAAAGAATAATGAATTAACAGTTCCACCAAAGCATGTAAGAAGAGCTGAATTTTATAAAAGAATTAATCAAGCAGTAAAAGATGATATTTCTAAAAATAAAGGAATTATTACTCAAATACCATCATCAAACAAAGTAGAGAAAGAAAGATAATAAAATTATATTATAAATAGGAGGTAAGTAATGCCAGAAAATCAAACACGTCTAGGACGTATAGATGAAGAATATAGAAAAGAATTAAGTAATATAATTAATTATAAAATAAAAAATCCAAATGTTACAGGATTAATAAGTGTAACAAAAGTCAAAGTTACAAATGATTTGAAGTATGCAAAAGTATATGTAAGTATATTAAATTCAAAAAATATTAAAGATACTCTTGCAGGACTAAAAAAATCTTCTGGCTTCATTAGAAGTGAACTGGCAAGAAAAGTTAATTTAAGAAATACACCAGAATTAATATTTGAATTAGATGACTCAATAGAATATGGAGCAAAAATAGATAGTATTTTAAAAGAAATAATGCCTAAAAAAGAAGATTAACAAATTGGAGGATAGTAATATGACATTAGATGATATATTAGAAAAAATAAATAAAGCAGAAAACATTGTTATATTAACACACGAATCACCTGATGGAGATGCTGTTGGAAGCAGTTTAGCAATGCAATTAATAATTGAAGAAATAGGAAAAAATGCAGATGTAATAATTCCAGAATATTCAAGATTATTTAATTTTTTACCAGCAGCAAATGAGATAAAAAAAGATTCAGAGATAAAAAAATATGATTTAGCAATTGGTGTAGACTGTACAGATTTAAAAAGACTTGCAAAATATGAGTATTTTGAAAATGCAAAAGCTACTATACAAATTGACCATCATGGAAGTAATAGTATGTATGCAGATTTAAACTATGTAAATCCTGTTTCTCCAGCTTGCTGTGAAGTAATAGCAGGAATGTTAAAATATTATGAAATAAACATAACAAAAGATATAGGAACATGTCTAATGACAGGTATAATAACAGATACAGGTGGATTTAGACATTCAAGCATTACCCCTGAAACATTCGAATTTACAGCAGATTTAATAAGAATAGGGGTAGATGTGCCAGATATATATAAAAGGACACTAAGAACAAAAACAAGAGCTAATTTCGAACTATCTAAAAGAGCAATGGAAAGAATGGAAATACTTGAAGATGGAAAAGTAACATTTACTTATATAACCAAAAAAGATGAAGATGAAGTGAATGCAGAACCAGGAGATCATGAAGGATTAGTTGAAATAGGAAGAGATATTGAAGGTGTAGAAGTTTCAATATTTATAAGACAAAGAGAAAATAATGAGGATGTATATAAAATTTCTATGAGATCAAGTAGCTATGTTAATGTATCAGATATTTGTTTTATATTTGGAGGAGGAGGTCATGCAAAAGCAGCAGGAGCTCTAATTCAAGGAAATATAGAACAAGTAAAAGAAAAAGTTATAAAAGAGGTAAAAAAAGCATTAAAATAGAAGTTATAATTGACTTCTATTTTTTTTTAATATATAATTTATTAATGATATCAAGAGTAAATTAATGAAATATAGGGAGATAAAATGGATGGTATATTAATAATAAATAAACCCAAAAACTATACATCCCATGATATAGTATACAAAGTAAAAAATATAGTAAATGAAAAAGTAGGACATACTGGAACATTGGATCCTCTTGCAACAGGAGTATTGCCATTATTGATAGGAAAGGGAACCTTATGTTCAAAATATTTGATAAATCATGATAAAACATATCAAGTAGAATTAAAACTAGGAGAAAAAACAACAACAGCAGACAGTGAAGGAGAATTAGTAGAAGAAAAAGATGTTTTACCAGAAATGTTAGAAGAAGATAAAGTAAAACAAGTATTAAAAACATTTTTAGGAAAACAATCACAAATTCCACCAATATATTCAGCAATAAAAGTAAATGGAAAAAAGCTATATGAATATGCAAGAAATAATCAAGAAGTAGAAATAAAATCAAGAAATATAGAAATATATATAATTAAATTGATAAAGATTTATAAAAAAGAAAAAATAGTTAAGTTCGAAGTAAAATGTTCAAAAGGAACATATATAAGATCCTTGTGCGAGGATATAGCACAAAGACTGAATACAGTAGGATATATGTATAATTTAAATAGGATACAAGTAGGAGATTTTGATATTTCAAATGCTATAAATATAGAAGAAATACAAGAAAGTGAAAATCCAAAAGAAATATTAGAAAAGCGATTAATAACTATTGAAGAAATATTTGATTCAAAAGAAAACATAGAATTAAATGAAAGAAAACTGCGATTATTTCTAAATGGAGTAAAGCTTACATATAACAAACCAGATGAAACATATAAAATATACAATAAAAATAAATTTATAGGAACAGGAATTGTAAAAAACAACTTATTAAAAAGAGATATAGTAATATAATTAAAATCACTCACATATATTTGAATAAAAGTATTAAAGGAGTGATTTTTTTGTATTTTATCCAAGAAGCTGACAAGCCTAAATTGATATCAAAAATTTTTTTAATTCCAACATTAGATCAAAACAAAATAATATTACCAATTAATTATGAAGAAACAAAAAATAATAGAAAAATTGATAATAAGAAAAAAGAAACAAAAAGAGAAATAAAATTAGTAAAAAGAACAATTAATATTTTAAATAAGACGCATTGTAAAAAAGTAATTTTGAGTAAGCAAATGCAAAATAGAGAACTTTTTTGCAATCAACTACATACACATGGGTTTAATATAATAGATGGAAGATGGTTATTTGCCATACTTTCAGAAGAAGTTATACAATATGTCATAAAAACTAATAAAATGATAGAGGAAAAAACAAAAATATCAATTTTAGTAAATGATTTAACAGATATAGTTTTAGAAAATATAAAAAATATAGCAAAAAAATATAACAGAATAAATATTGTGACAAATCATATTGATAAATTAAAAAAATTAGAAGAACAATTATTAGAAGAATATGGGGTAATGATAACATTAAATAATAATAAGAAAAAAAGTTTAACAAAAGCAGACATTATATTGAATTTTGATTTTCCATCAGAACTAATAAATAAATATAGAATTGCAGAAAAAGCTATTGTAATAAATCTAAAAGGAAATATAAAAATAAAACAAAAACGATTTGAAGGAAAGATATTTAATGATTATGAAATAACACATAAAGAAACAGAAGATTTTGAATATAATAAAAACGAAAAATATTTAACAAAAGATATATATGAAGCATTAATATATAAACATCAGCCAATAGAAAATATAATGAAAAAGATAAAAAAAGATAAAGTGAAAATATCAGAATTAAAATAATTTACTATAAAACCTTTTCTTTTTTTAAAATTTATAATATAATGTATATGTCGAATTTTAAATTGGCAAGGAGGTACGAAAAATGCCAAATGATAGTAGAAATAATAGAAATAAAGATAATGAGCAAACAAGAAAATATAGACCACAAAATAGAAAAAGAAAACCAAACAGAAAAAGAATAGATGATGAGCAAACAAAAAGAGTATCAACAGGTAAAAAGCCAGTACCTAAAAGAGGAAGCAATAAAGGAAAGAATGGCAAAAAAGGTAAAAAAGATAAATTTTCAAATAGACATCCAAAATTAATGATGGCAATAAAAATATTTATAATTCTATTTCTATTGCTATGTGTAATTGGCGCAGGAATTGTTGCTGGAATGTTTTTTGGTCTATTTGGAGATGATTTTGAAATAACAAAAGAGGAACTTCAAATTGGCACATCAAATTCAGTAGTAGTTGATCAGAATGGAGCAGTAGTAGCAAATTTAAGCGGAGATGAAAAAAGAAAAATAATAACATTAGAAGATATGGCAGAATATTTACCAAAAGCCTATGTTGCAATAGAGGATGAAAGATTTTATAGTCACAATGGGGTAGACATAAAAAGAACAGCAGGAGCAATATTAAATACTATATTTAAAGGAAGTTCAAGTTATGGTGGAAGTACAATAACACAACAATTAGTAAAAAACATAACAAAAGATGATGAGGCATCAGGATTAGCAGGAATTTTTAGAAAAATAAAAGAATGGGCAAAAGCATATCAAGTAGAACGAATGATATCAAAAGACCAGATACTAGAACTTTATCTAAATATTTTATTTGTTGGTGGAGAAGGAAATTTGCATGGAGTAGAATTAGGAGCAGAATATTACTTTAACAAAAGTGCAAAAGACTTAACATTGGCAGAATGTGCATATATGGCTGGAATAAATAGCTCACCAATGTCATATAATCCATTTGATACATCAACAGATAATACTGAAAAAATAAAAAACAAAACAAAAACAGTTTTAGATAAAATGAATGAACTAGGATATATTAATAGTGAAGAAGAATATAATGCAGCAATAGCAGAAGTAGATAATGGACTTAATTTCCAAAAAGGAACAATTTCATCAGGAAGTGATTATTCATATCATACAGATGCTGTAATAGAGCAAGTAGTGGAACAAGTCATGGAAGAAAAACAAATATCAAGACAACTTGCTGAAAATTATGTATATAGTAGTGGTTTAACCATATATTCAACAGTAGACACAAGCATACAAACAAGATTAGAAGAAGAATACAAAAAAGAAAAATACATAAAATCAGGTAGAGATAAAAATGATGATGGAAGTTTAGTAAACGAACATACACAATCAGGAATGGCAATTATTGACTATAAAACAGGAAATGTAGTAGGAATTGCAGGCGGATTAGGAGAAAAAGATACAGCTGGATGGAACAGAGCAACACATATGAGAAGGCAACAAGGTTCTGCAATAAAACCAATTGCAGATGTTGCACCAGCATTGGAAGAGGGAATAATTACTCCTGCAACAATATATGATGATGTAAAAACAAACTTTGGAGGAGATTATGAACCTAAAAATGAAGGAGAAGATTATGATGGACTTATAAATATAAGACAATTTATAGCAGTATCGCATAATATACCAGCATTAAAAATAATGAAAGAACTATCACCTTCTAAATCATTAGAATATTTAAACAAAATGGGATTGTCTTCATTGACGCAGGAAGCTGATAATGTGTTATCACTTGCAATAGGTGGTAGTAGTAATGGTTCAAGTCCATTAGAAATGGCAGCAGCATATGGAACAATTGCAAATGATGGAGTATATATAACACCAACATTCTATACAAAAGTTGTTGATGCAAGCGGAAATACAGTATTAACACCAAATCAGGAAGAAACAAGAGTATTTTCTGAGCAAACAGCATACCTAACTAAAACTATTACACAAGAGCCAGTAACTGCAAGTAATGGAACAGCAAGATATTGTGCAATATCAGGAATGGATGTAGCAGCAAAAACCGGTACAACTGATGACAGCTATGATAGATGGCTATGTGGATTTACACCATATTATGCAGCAGCAACATGGTTTGGATATGATACAAACGAAGAAGTAAGAGGATTTAGTCAAAACCCTGCTGGTCAAATATGGGATGCCGTTATGACAGACATTCATAAAAATTTAACAAGTGCATCATTTACAAAGCCAAGTGGAATTGTAGAACAAACTGTATGTAGAAGAACAGGATGTCTAGCAACAACAGGATGTACTGAAACATATAAAGAAATATTCTCATCAAGTAATTTGCCAGAAAAATGTCAAGGACATGGAAGTCAATTAATATGTTCAGAATCAGGGAAAGTTGCAACAGACTATTGTTCACAATATTGTGCAGTAAACACTAATTACTATGGAGCAGTAGTACCAAAAGAACAATTAAAATTATGGACACCAGTAGGTGGAAGAAAAACAAGTAGTGGAACAAGGACAGATGAAATATGTCCAATACATACAAAACCAAAGGAAGAAGAAAAACCACCAGAAACTACTACAAATAATATAGTAAATAATTCAAATACAACAAATATAACAAATACAAACACATCAAATACAAGCAATGAAAACACGACTAATCAATTACCACCAAATGGAACAACAGATAATACTTCAAATGCAACAAATACTCAGTAATAAAAAGATGTTCTATAATATATAAAAAAATTATAGAACATCTTAATTAAATAATTAGGAGGTGAATTTTATGGACATATATTTTTATAATACATTAACAAGAAAAAAAGAAAAATTTAAACCAATTAATAAAAATGAAATAAGAATATATTCTTGTGGTCCAACAGTATATAAAGATGCAACAATAGGAAATATGAGAACAAATATAATGCAAGATATATTAAGAAGAGTATTAAAATATAATGGATATAAATTAAAACATGCAATGAATATAACTGATGTTGGACATTTAGTATCTGATGGGGACGAAGGAGAAGACAAAATGTTAAAATCAGCAAGAGAAGAACATAAAACTCCATTAGAAATAGCTAAGCATTATACAGAATTATTCTTTGAAGATTTAAAAGCATTAAACATTGAAACACCTGAAATAATTTGCAAAGCAACAGATCATATACCAGAAATGTTGGAATATGTAGAGAAACTAATGAAAAATGGATATGCATATGAAACATCAACAGCAATATATTTTGATATTTCAAAATTAGACCAATACCCAATATTATCAAATATAAATCTAGATGATCAAAAAGCAGGAGCAAGAGTAGATGTAGATACAGAAAAAAGAAATCCATATGATTTTGCTTTATGGATAAAAGCACCAAAAAATCATTTGATGAAATGGGATAGCCCTTGGGGACCAAGTTATCCAGGTTGGCATATAGAATGTAGTGCAATGGGACAAAAATATTTAGGAGAACAATTTGATATACATACAGGAGGAATAGATTTAATTCCAACACATCACGAAAATGAAATAGCACAAAGTAAAGGAGAATGTGGCAAAATACCTGCAAATTATTGGATCCATGGAGAATATTTATTAATTGATGGCGGAAAAATGTCAAAAAGCTTAGGAAATGTTTATCTAATTAAAGACATTACAAAAAGAGGTTATGATGCATTAGTATATAAACTATTTAGTTATTCTTGCCATTACAGAAATAAATTAAATTTTACATGGGAAGGAATAGATGCAGCAGCAAAATCTCTTGAAAGACTAAAAAATGGATATCAAACACATAAAAATGGAAATGATATTGTAGAAGATGAAAAAATAAAAGATTTAGAAAAAAGATTCCACGAAGCGATAAATGATGATTTAAATATGCCACTTGCTATGGGAGTAGTTTGGGAAGCTGTTAGATATGAAAAGAAATCTACTAAAATAGCAGAACTATTATTAAAATTTGATACAGTATTAGGATTAAAAATTGATGAAGAACAAAAAGCAAAAAAACTTGAAATACCAGAAGAAATATTAAAACTAGTAGAAAAAAGAAAACAAGCAAGAGAAGAAAAAAATTGGGAAGAATCTGATAGATTGAGAGATCTAATAAAAGAAAAAGGATATGAAGTAAAAGATACAAAAGATGGGATGCAAGTGTTTTATTAAAATTACTTTGAAAATAAACAGTGAGAAGAAAGAAGGAGTAAAATGAAAAGTGCCTATATTTCAGAAATCAGAAGTAAAGTTGGACATATACCAATGCATAGTCCAGTTGTTACATTAGTAATTTACAAAAATGGAAAAATACTTTTACAAAAAAGAGAAGATAATGGCTGTTGGGCAATACATGGTGGAGGAATAGAAATTGGAGAAAAATATTTAGAAACATTAAAAAGAGAAATCAAAGAAGAATTAAATATTGAACCAATAAATCCTGAACTTATGGGTATATATTCTGGAAAAGAATTATTCAATATTTATCCTAAAAGTCAAGATCAAGTTTTTGTGCTAAATCATGTGTTTTTTTGTGAAGAATATAAAGGTAAAATAAAATTTTCGGATGGAGAGGTAAAAGATTTGCAATGGTTTGATTTGGATAATTTACCAGATAATATATTTAAAATAAATAAACCAATAATTAATGATGTTAAGAAATTTGTAAAAACACATAAAGTTATAGTAAATTAATAAGTTATTAAATTTCTACATAAGTAGAATTACATAAATTGATTGAAAATTCAATCATTAAGATTTGATATTTTTTAATAAGTAATCTATAAAAAATTCATAAGGAGGTATGACATATGATTACGACTTTAAATCAGTTGAATAAGGAGATTTCTAAAAAGCGGATAGGGAAAAAAGTTGTTTTGGGAACAGGAACATTTGATTTGTTTCATTATGAACATTTAAAGTATTTAGAAGGTGCTAAAAAGCAAGGAGATATTTTAATTGTTGGAATAAAAAACAACAAATGTGCTGGATTAAAAGGCAAAGGAAGACCAATTATTGATGAAAAACAAAGAATTGCAATAGTAGATGCAATTAAATACGTTGATTATTCATTTTTGGTGGATTATAATCCAGATAATTCTATTGAAATTCAAGCAGATAATGAAAAACAGCGGGAATGGTTAACTATTTTTCAAGATGCTTTCAAGGTATTGAAACCAGATATACTTTATTATGAAGATAATCCTGAACTTCAAACTGCAAGAAACAGGGTGTTTCAAAAATATAGTATAACAGGAATTATGAAACCAAGAGGAGAAGGAGCTTCTACAACAGAAATTATTAAAAAAATATCAAATTCTTAAATTCTTATTTAAGACTAAAAGTGGAGTTAGATTATTAATAACTCTACTTTTTAATTATTAAATATATCTTGATTTAATAATTAAAATAAAGTATAATCTAAAAAGAAGAATTTTATATAGATAGGAGAGGATAAAATGGCAATATTATTACCAGGAGGAGCAGGATATATAGGAAGTCATACTGCAATTGAATTACTAAAAAAAGGATATGAAATAGTTATAATAGATAATTTCTCAAATAGTAATCCGAAAGTACTAGATGCAATTAAAAAAATAACAGAAAAAGATTTTAAATTCTATGAAATGGATTATATGGATAGAGAAAAATTAGAAAAAGTATTTAAAGAAAATAAAATAGATGCAGTAATAAATTTTGCTGGATTTAAGGCTGTTGGAGAATCAGTACAAAAACCAATTGAATATTATACAAATAATATATCAGGAGCATTAGTATTATTAGACACAATGAGAAAAAATGGATGCAAAAAATTTATATTTAGCTCATCAGCAACTGTATATGGAGAACCTGAAAAAATACCATTAACAGAAGACTGCAAAACAGGAGGAACAACAAATCCATATGGAACTACAAAATTATTTATTGAACAAATATTAAAAGATATATATATATCAGACAATACTTGGGATATATGTATATTAAGATATTTTAATCCAGTAGGAGCACATGAGAGTGGATTAATTGGAGAAGAACCACAAGGAATACCAAATAATTTAATGCCATATGTCGCAAGAGTTGCAAGTGGAGAACTAAAAGAATTATCAATATTTGGAAATGATTATGACACACCAGATGGAACAGGAGTAAGAGACTATATTCATGTTGTAGATTTAGCAAAAGGACATATTAAAGCATTAGAAAAAATAGATAAGGAAGGAAAAGGGTTATATATATATAATTTAGGAACAGGAACAGGATATAGCGTATTAGACATGGTAAAAGCATTTGAACAAGCAACAGGGAAAAAAGTACCATATAAAATAGCACCAAGAAGAGCAGGAGATATTGCAACATGTTATGCAGACCCTAAAAAAGCAAAAGAAGAATTAGGATGGGTAGCAGAAAAGAACTTAGAAGATATGTGTAAAGATTCATGGAATTATATAATTAATCGAAATAAATAAAAATCCAATAGCAAGATTTTCTTGCTATTTTTTAATATATATAGTAAAATATAGAAGTAAAACTATATTAATAATAAGAAAGGAACAAAAAGAAATGATACAATTTAAACAATACATAGCAGAAGCAATTTCAAAGGCAACAGAAATAAAAAAAGAAGAACTAGAAGGATATATAGAAGTTCCAAAAGATGATAACAACGGAGATTTTGCATTTCCATGTTTTAAACTTGCAAAAACTATGAAAAAAGCACCACAAATTATAGCAGAAGAAATAAAATTAAAAATAGAGATAGATACAAATATAGTAGATAAAATAGAAGTATTAGGAGGATATATAAACTTTTATATAAACAAAATATTATTTGTAAAAGAAGTATTAAAAGAATTATCTATAAAACAAGAATATGGAAAATCAGAATTAGGAAAAGGAAAAAATATTATAGTAGAATATTCAGCACCTAATATTGCAAAACCTTTTCACATAGGACACCTAAGAACAACCTTAATAGGAAATTCATTATACAGAATATATAAATATTTAGGATATAACACAATAGGAATAAATCATTTAGGAGATTATGGAACTCAATTTGGAAAAATGATAGAAGCATATAAAATGTGGGGAAATGAATATGATTTAACAACAGATCCAATAAACAAATTGATGGATATGTATGTTAGAATTAACGAACTTTGTAAAAAAGAAGAAAAAGTACTTGAAAAATGCAGGGAAAATTTTAGATTGCTAGAATCAAAAGATAAATATTGTGTGGATTTATGGAACAAATTTAAAGATTTAAGTATGGCAGAATTTAATAAGATCTACGATATTTTAAATGTGAAATTTGATTCATATAAAGGAGAATCATTCTATGCAGACAAGATGGATGAAGTAATAAAAAAACTAGATGAAAAAGGAGTATTAACTGAATCTGAGGGAGCAAAAATAGTTGATTTAACAGATGTTGGAATAAAAACGCCATGTATTGTACAAAAAGCTAATGGTTCATCAATATATGCAACAAGAGATTTAGCTGCAATAATGTATAGAGCAAAAACATATGATTTTGACAAGTGTTTATATGTAGTTGCATATGAACAAAACCTATATTTTAAACAAATTTTTGCAGTAGCAAGATATTTAGTAGATGAAAAATATGTAAAAGGTTTAGAACATGTATCATATGGAATGGTAAACCTTCCAACAGGAAAAATGTCAACAAGACTAGGAAATGTTGTAAAAATAGAAGATCTAATAAAAGGAACAATAGAAAAAGCAGAAGAAATAATAATACAAAAAAATCCTAATTTGGAAAACAAAGAAGAAGTTGCTAAAAAAGTCGGAGTGGGAGCAATTGTATATAATACGCTTTCAACAGCAACAATAAAAGATCAAATATTTGATTGGGAAACAGCTCTAAATTTTCAAGGAGAAACAGGACCATATATACAATATACATATGTACGTACACAAAGTATATTAGAAAAAATTAGTGAAATTCCAGAATTTAAAGATATAAATATTCAAAAATTAAATGATAAATATTCAATCAATATCTTAAAATTAATATATGATTTTGAAGATACATTAGTACAAGTAACAAAAAAAGAAGAACCGTCAATACTTGCAAGATATTTAATTGATTTATCAAAAGCATTTAGTAACTTCTATAATGAAAACAAAATAATAGGAGAAGAAAAAGAATTGCAAGATGCTCGTATCTATTTAACTAAATGTGTGGGAAGAGTATTAAAAATAGGAGCATATCTATTAGGAATGGAAATGCCAAATAAAATGTAAAAAGAAACATTAAAGTTTAATTTTATGAAATAGTTAGATAAAAAAAGAAAAACAATGATTAAAAAAGTATCAAAGAGCAAATGTGAAACTAACAAGAAAATATTAATTTGATAGTTATACAATATAATGTTAATATATATCCATAGTTACAATCCAAATTTACAAATGAAAGGAGGGAAAGTACTATGGATATTAATGAATTGTGGCAAAAAATGCAAGGAGAATTCAACAAACAAAATAGCAGATTAGATAAAATCGAAGAACAAGTATCAAAAATACCAGAAATAGAAAAACAAGTAGCGAAAATACCAGAAATAGAAAAACAAGTAGCAAAGATACCAGAAATAGAAAAACAAGTAGCTAAAATACCCGGAATAGAAAAAGAAGTAAAAACTCTGAATGAAAAAATTGATACATTAAATGATAAAGTATCTAGATTAGAAGAAACTACTGAAAGAATAGATAAAAAACTAGATGATACAATAAATATAAATATTGCAAGAATTTTAAATGAACAAACTTCGATGAGATTTGAAATGAACGCGAAACTTAATATGATTATGTTGAAACACCAAAAGGATTATAGAAAACTTGCATATCAAATAGCAAAATTTGCAGAAGATGCTGGAATGAATTATGAAGTATAATAAGTTAAAGTTTAGAAAGGTATTCAAAAATATAGAATACTTTTCTTTTTTTAAAAAACTTGATATAAAAAAAACATTATAGTATAATAGAAAAGGAAAGTAAAAAATGAGAAATTAATAAATAAAAGGAGAATCCAAAATATGAGTAGAAATAAAGAAAAAAAGAAAAGAAGAGGATTAAAAATATTTGGAATTACAGTATTAGTTTTGGTAATTATACTAGCTATACTAGTTGGATCAATATTCTGGTATATAAATAGTAAATTAAGTAAAATGCAAACAATAGATTTGAATGAAGAGGATTTAAATGTTTCATCACAAGTAGAAGAAAATCTATCAGAATATAGAAATATAGCAATATTTGGAATAGATAGTAGAGAAGACACTTATAGTAAGGGAAATAGAAGTGACTGTATAATAATTGCAAGTATCAATAATAATACAAAAGAAGTAAAATTATTATCAGTATATAGAGATACATATGTAGAGATTGAAGGACACGGGTTGGATAAAATAACACATGCTTATTCATATGGAGAAGCACCACTTGCAATAAAAACATTAAATTCTAATTTAGATTTAAATATAAAAGAATTTATAACAGTCAATTTTGATGCTGTAAAAGATATAATAGATTCAATTGGTGGGGTTGAAATGTCAATAACATCAGAAGAAGTACCACATATTTCAGGAATTACAAAAGCAGGAACATATAATTTAACAGGAGAACAAGCCTTAGCATATGCAAGAATTCGTTATGCATCAGGAGGAGACTATAAAAGAACAGAGAGAATGAGAGATGTATTAACAGCAGTTGCAAATAAAGTAAAAACAATGAATGTAAGTCAATTAAATAATCTTGTTGATGAACTACTACCAAAAGTATACACAAATATTACAGCAGCAGATATATTTAGCTTATTCCCAAGTATAACAAGTTTCAATATAACAGAAAGTATTGGATGGCCATATGAAACAAAAGGAATTACATTAGATAGATGGTATGGAGTACCAGTAACATTAGAAAGCAATGTAAAACAATTACATCAAGAACTATTTAATGAAACAGAATATGAACCATCTGAAACGGTTAAAACAATAAGTAATAGTATTGTACAAAAAACAGGATATAGCAACTAAAAACAAAAATTACGATAATAAAGGTATAAAAATAAAGAATAAATAGCAATATGCAAACAATCTTTATTTTTAAGAATATATTATAGGAGAAAACAATTGAAATTAAATATTATAAGAACGATATTAATAATAGCATTAATTACAATTTTTACTACAATATTTGGATTTTCAAACCAAGATTCTGAAACATCAGGAGGTATTAGTCAAAAAGTAACAGAATATATTACAAGACACATTCCAGCTATACAAAGAATGGAAGAATTCGAAAAAGAAGAAATAACTGATAAAGTAGAAACAGCAATTAGAAAAATAGCACATTTTTCTATCTATACATTAGTAGGAATATTATTAATGAGTTTGATGTGTACATATAAAATAAAAGAAATAGACAAAATAGGTATTAGTTTAATAATTGGTATAATATATGCAATATCTGATGAAATACATCAATCCTTTATTCCAGGAAGAGGACCACAATTAACAGATGTAATATTAGATTCAATGGGAGTTCTAACAGGAATATTTCTAACTATTTTTGCATTAGAAATAATTAGAAAATTTGTTAATAATAAGTATGCAACATAAACATAAAACACTTGCAATAAACTGTCGAAAGTAGTATAATAAAAGTGTTTGATAATACAAAATTATATTATTTATTTTCTTAATCTTATATGTTATAAGTGAATAACATAATATAAGTCTTTGAAATTCAAAAAAGGGGAATAGAAGAGATGAGAGTTATAAAAAAATACAGGAATGTATTACTAAGAATTTTAGATATCTGTGTAATTATAGTATCTTATTTTATATCTGAAATAATCATAAATAACAATTTAAATATACAAAGCCAGATGACACCTATAATGCTAAATACAATTATTTTAGCAATTATTATATATTCAGCCAGTTTACATCTATTCAGAACATATAAAAATATAACAAGGTATGAAAATGGGAATGACTATTTAATATATGTATTAGCATGTTTACTTTCATATACAATATTAATGACAATAAAAGAAATTTTTAATTTACCATTATTAGAAATGAGAATAAATTTGATAGCAGCATTAATTATAGTAACTACTATAATAGGATATAGAGTAACAATAAGAATGATACTAACATGGGATTATGAATCAAAAATAGTGGATAATCAAAAAAAGAATGTTCTAATAATTGGAGCAGGAGAAGCAGCAAAACAAGTACTTAGTACTTTAAAAACTACTATGAAAAATACATATAATATTATAGGATTGGTAGATGATAATACTAACAAAGTAAATTATGCAATATCAGGAAACAAAATATTAGGAACAAGATATGATATACCTAGAATTTGTAAAGAAAATAAGGTAGACTTAATATTTTTTACAATCTCAAATATATCTAATAAAGATAGAAAAGATATACTTGAAATTTGTCAACAAACACAAACAAAAGTAAGAATATTACCAGGAACAACAGATTTAATAAAAAATAAAAACCTAATGAGCAATTTTAGAGATATAGAAATAGAAGATTTATTAGGCAGAGAACCAATAAAATTGGATAATAAAAATATAGGAAAATTAATAGAAAATAAAGTAGTATTAGTAACTGGTGGTGGAGGTTCAATAGGATCAGAGCTTTGTAGACAAATAATGAAATTTAATCCAAAAGAGATGGTTATAGTTGACATCTATGAAAATAATTTATATGATATAGAACAAGAATTAAAAAGAAATTATCCAGGAGCAAAAATCAATGCAATAGTTGCAAGTGTCAGGGATAAAAATAGATTAAATGAAATATTTGAAGAATTTAAGCCATATTTAGTATTTCATGCAGCAGCACATAAGCATGTTCCATTAATGGAAACAAGTCCATTAGAGGCAATTAGAAATAACGTATTTGGTACATACAATGTAGTAAATTGTGCAGATGAATATAATGTAAAAAGATTTATACTAATATCAACAGATAAAGCAGTAAATCCAACAAACATTATGGGAGCAACTAAACGTTTATGTGAAATGATAGTTCAAGCTAAAAATAAGGTTAGTAAAACAGAGTATGCAGCAGTTAGATTTGGAAATGTATTAGGTAGCAATGGTTCAGTAGTTCCACTATTCAAAAAACAAATAGCAAGTGGAGGACCAGTAACAGTAACTCATAAAGAGATTACTAGGTTTTTTATGACAATACCAGAAGCTGTAACTCTTGTATTACAGGCAATGAGTTATGCAAAAGGTGGAGAAATATTTGTACTTGATATGGGAGAGCCAGTAAAAATTTATGATATGGCAGTAAATTTAATAAAACTTTCTGGATTAGAACCAAATGTGGATATAGAAATTAAAGTAACAGGTCTACGTCCAGGAGAAAAACTTTATGAAGAAATTTTAATGGATGAAGAAGGATTAGAAGCAACAAAACATGATAAAATACATATTGCAGAACCTATGAATATTAACATGAATATGATTGAGGATAAACTACAAAAATTAAATAAATTATTAGAAACATCTAGTAACGAAGATAAAGAAAAGATAAAAAATACAATAAAGCAAATTGTTCCTACTTTTAGAGATGGAGAAAAATTAAACAAAGAAAAAATGAAAGAATATTCAATACAAAAAGATGAAACAATAAAGGAAAACAAAAAAGTAGAAGCAATGGCATAAAAGGGGAAAATAAAATTGAAAAAGAAACCATATTTAATTGTGAAAAGAATAATCGATATAATATGTTCAATATTAGGATTGATTATTCTTATACCATTTTTCTTGATAATAGCAATAGCAATAAAAATTGAATCAAAAGGTCCAGTTATATTTAAACAAAAAAGAATTGGAAAAGATGGACAAGTATTTGAAATATATAAATTTCGTTCAATGGTAGTTGGCGCAGAAAAAATGGGAACAGGAGTATATTCTAAAAAAGGAGATTCACGAGTAACAAAAGTTGGAAAATTTATTAGAGCTACAAGTATTGATGAATTGCCACAACTTTTAAATATTTTAAAAGGAGAAATGAGCTTTATAGGACCAAGACCAGTTCTTACCTATCATCCATGGGAGTACGAGGAATACACAGAAGAACAAAAGAAAAGATTTTTAGTAAGGCCTGGTGTGACTCGGATGGGCACAAATACATGGGAGAAAAGATGTAGAGTGGAACAATAGAATAAAATTAGACTTGGAATATGTAGAAAACATTAGTTTAAAATTGGATATAAAGATATTCTTAAAAACAATATACCAAGTTATATCTATGAAAGATAATGTTAATAAAGAAGAAACAGCTAAAACATATAATGGGAAAAATAAAAATTAGTAGGGAGAAATAAAATGATAAAGCTAATGTATATAACAAATGACAAGGAAGTAGCTAAAATAGCAGAAAATGCAGGAGTGGACAGAATTTGGATCGACTTAGAAGTAAACGGCAAAGAAGAAAGACAAAAGGGAATGGATACAGTAAAATCTAAACATAAAATAGAAGATGTAGCGAAAATAAAAAAAGTTTTAAATAATGCTGAACTTATAGTTAGAATAAATCCGATTTATGAAAAATCAAAAGAAGAGATTGATAGCGTTATTAATCAAGGTGCTGATATTGTTATGCTACCATATTTTAAAACCCCAGAAGAAGTAAAAAAATTCATTAACTTAGTGAATAATAGATGTAAAACAATGTTGTTAGTAGAAACACCAGAAGCAGTAGAAAATATAGATGAAATATTAAATATAAATGGAATAGATGAAGTACATATAGGATTAAATGATTTACATTTAGGATATAAAAAGAAATTTATGTTTGAACTTTTAACTGATGGAACAGTAGAATTTTTATGTGGAAAATTTAAAAAATATAATATAAAGGATTATGGATTTGGTGGTATTTCAAGAATAGGAACGGGAGATTTACCCGCAGAAGATATTTTAACAGAGCATTATAGATTAGGCTCAACAATAGCAATATTATCAAGAAGTTTTTGCAATACAGACAAAATTATTGATAAAAAAGAAATAAAAAAGGTTTTTGAGGAAGGTATAAAAGAAATAAGAAAAAAAGAAAAGAATATTTCAAATTATACAGAAAAAGAATATAGAGATAATTATAATAAGATAAGTGAGATTATAAGTAAAATAGTAAGTTAAATGGAGAGAAAATATAACGATGATATTTTATATAACTTTATTAAGAGCTTTGGCGAGTATTTTAATAACTAATGCGCATTATACAGGAGTTTATCCGATTGAACTAATTGCAAATGGTGGATTATTAGGAGATGTTTTATTCTTTGCAATTTCAGGATTTTGTTTATATAACATAAAAGATAAATTTTCAAAATGGTATTCTAAAAGAATATTTAGAATATATCCAGCTGTATGGATAATAACCTTAATATATTTAATGATAGGATTTTATACATTAGATGAGATGAATTTATTTGAATATCTAATTTATCCAACATATTACCATTTTGTGGCATCTATAATTTTCTTATATATAATATACTATATCATTATAAAAATTGATATATTTAAAAATAATATACCTAAAATAATGATAAGTTTATTAATCATACAAATATTAATATATATATTTGTATATGATAAATCATATTATCACATTGACACTGTTAGAGAACCAATGGTAAGATTCTTATTTTTACAATCGATGTTGTTAGGAGCTGTTTTTAGACAAAAAAATGATAAATATTTAAATAATAACAAAATTTTTAATTGGATAAAATTAATTATATTTTTAGCTTTTTATTTTATAAGTAAACTATTTTTCACAAAAATACCAGAAGTTACAGAATTTCAATTAATAAACCAAATAATATTATTTGTTACATTATATTATTTTTTAAAGTGTTTTGCCGGAATTAATAGTAAATTAGAAAAATTGCCAAATAAGATAAAAAATGTTATAAAATTTTTATCAAGTATAACACTAGAAATATATATTGTTCAATATCCAATAATACCTATTTTTAAAAATCTAGTTTTTCCAATCAATTGGTTAGCAATTACAATTACAATATTAATTGTAGCATATATATTACACATAGTTTCTAAACAGGTTATAAATTTTATAGAAAGGATAGTTTTGAATGAAAACACTAATAACAGGAGCTCTAAAATATAATAAAAGCGAATTAAAAAAACTTGAACAAATAGGATTAGAAATCAAATATATTAAAGATGAAACTATAAGAGCAAATATGGAATTTAGTGATATTGAATTCATAATATGCAATTCCTTTTTCTTGTATAATGATATAAAATTATTCAAAAATTTAAAATACATTCAAGTTACAAGTGCCGGAATGGATAGGTTACCATTAAAATACATAGAAAATAAGAAAATAAAAGTATTTAATGCAAGAGGTGTATATAGTATACCTATGGCTGAATGGACTATATTAAAGATATTAGAAATATATAAACACTCAAAAAAATTTTATAGAAATCAAGAAAAACATTTATGGGAAAAAGATAGAGATATATTAGAATTAAATAATAAAAAAGCTACGATTCTGGGCTATGGCAGTGTAGGACAAGAGATAGCCAAAAGATTAAAAGCTTTTGGAGTATATATTAATGCTGTAGATAGAAAAGAAATGTTTGATGAAAATATTGACAGATATTATAATATTTCACAAATAAATAATATTTTACCGGAAAGTGATATAGTAATACTAACATTGCCATTAACAGAAGAAACACAATATATTATAAATTCAGATAGATTAAAAATCATGAAAGACAAATCAATATTAGTAAATATATCAAGAGGAAAAATAATAAAAGAAAACGATTTGTTAGAAATATTAGAAACAGAAAAATTTTTAGGAGTTATATTAGATGTTTTTGAAAATGAGCCATTAGACAAAACAAATAAACTTTGGGATTATAATAATGTGATTATAACTCCACACAATTCATTTGTTTCTAATAATAATGAAGAAAGATTATATAATTTAATTTATAAAAATATTTTAAAAATCAGAATGGAGAAAGAGCAATGAAGAAAAAAGTACTTTTAGTAGCAACAGTTCAAAGTCATATTGCACAATTTCATAAACCACTAATTGACATGTTACATGAAATGGGATATGAAGTACATATAGCAGCTAAAAATAATTTATTACAAAAAAACGGATTAAAAATAGAAAATGCAGATAAAATATTTGATATAAGCTTCGAAAGACAACCTTTTAAAATAAAAAATATTAAAGCATATTTTGAATTAAAAAATATAATTAAAGAAAATGATTATAATATATTACACTGCAATACTCCAATGGGTGGAGTTATTGCCAGAATGATTGGAAAAAAATACAGAAAAAAAGGGTTAAAAATAATTTACACAGCTCATGGATTTCATTTTTTTGAAGGAGCACCAAAAATTAATTGGATGTTATATTATCCAATAGAGAAATATTTATCAAAATTTACAGATTGCCTAATTACCATGAATAAAGAAGATTATGATATTGCAAAAAATAAATTTTATGCAAAAAAAGTAGTATACACACACGGAATAGGATTAAATACAAAGAAATTTAATATAGAAATGAGTCCAGAAGAAAAAGAAAAATTGAGAAAAAAGTTAGGAATAAGCCAAAAAGACTTTGTAATTATTTATGTAGCAGAATTAATAAATAGAAAAAATCATTACATGATATTAAACACAATGAAAAAATTTAATAATAAACAAAATATAAAATTACTTCTAGTAGGAAATGGAAATTTAGAAGAGGAATATAAAAAATATTTAAAAGAAAACCATTTAGAAGAAAATATAAAAATGCTAGGATATAGAATTGATGTTCCACAACTAATGAAAATATCTGATATTGCAATATCAACGTCAAAACAAGAAGGGTTGCCTGTGAATGTTATGGAGGCAATGATATCAGGGTTACCAGATATTGTTACAAATTGTAGAGGGAACAGAGATTTAATAGAAAATGAAAAAAATGGATATGTGATTGATATCAACAACGAAAGTGATTTATATGAAAAAATAATTAAACTATATAATGATCCGGAGCTTAGAAAAAAAATGGGGCAAAAAGGAAAAGAATTAATAGCACCTTTTGAACTTAAAAATGTAATAGTTGAATTAAAGAATATTTATATAGAAGTAGAAAATATGAGATAATAAGAAAACTAGGAGACTAACTATGAAATTATTATTTATACATACAGGAACAAAAGTAAAACAAGATGAAGAAGGGAATTTATATGTGAATGGAGAATATTCACAAGAGGTTCTAAGTACATATGAAAATCTTTCAAAAGAATTAACAGTAGTTTTTAAAAAAGATAGTAAAATATATAAAAAAGAAGAAGCAACGAAGAAATTTGAAATACTAGATAAAAACAAAATAAATGTAATACTGATAAACGATACTAGAAAATCCATTAAAAGTTTTATAAGCATAAAGTTAAGAAAAGAAAATAGAAAAATGATAAAGGAAGCAGTAGAAAATAATGAAAAAATAATTATAAGATTACCATGTGATGGCGGATATATAGCAAGAAAATATATAAGAAAAAATAGTAAAAAATATATGGTAGAGGTTGTAGCATGCATATGGGATGCATTATGGAACTATGGATTAAAGGGTAAAATATTAGCATTACCAAATTATATAAAAATGAAAAAAACTGTAAGAAATGCAGAATATGTAATGTACGTAACAAATGAATTTTTACAAAAAAGATATAAAAATAACTATAATAAATTGTCATGTTCTGATGTAAAATTAAAAGAGACAACCGAAAAAATATTACAAAACAGAGTTAATAAAATTAACAATATGAATGATTTAAAAACACTATCAATAGCAACTATTGGAGCCGTTGATGTAAGATATAAGGGACAAAAATATGTATTAAAAGCAATAAAGCATCTAAAAAATAAGGGATATAATATAAAATATTATTTAATAGGAAATGGAAATAAAAAATATCTAGAAAAAATAGCCAAGCAATATAAAATAGAAGAAAATATAATATTTACAGGAGCAGTAGTTCATGAAAAAATATTTGAATATCTAGATAAAATAGATTTATACATTCATCCAAGTAATTTAGAAGGTTTATGCAGATCAATTATAGAAGCTATGAGCAGAGCATGTCCAATAATTGTATCAAATGTTGGAGGTAATACAGAATTAATTAAGAATACAAAATATATATTTAGAAAAAAAAATTATAGAGAAATTATAAATATTATAGAAAATTCAAATAATATGGAATTAAAAGCTATGGCAAAAGAAAACTATGAAAATTCAAAAAAATACAATTCAAAAAGACTAATGAATATAAAGACAAAATTTTATGAAGAATATATAAAGAACAATTAGAAGGAGAAATAAGCAATGATAAAAGTATTACACATAGTGCCAGCATTAGATAGAGGTGGAGTAGAAAAAATACTATATAATTATATTACAAATATAGATTCCAAGAATTTTAAATTTGAATTTGTAGTACACAATGAAAAAGAAGGAGAAATAGAAAAAAAATTAAAGCAAAAAGGATATAAAATATATCATGTTACTCCAAAGAAAAAGTCTTTGTTAAAGAATATGCGACAACTAAATAAAATTATAAAACAAGGAAATTATGATATAGTACATTGCCATCAAAACTTTTCTTCATTTATTGCTTTATTGATAGCAAAGAAAAATAAAATCAAAGTAAGAATTGCTCATTCTCATGGATATAATCCAGCAAAAAACGTTATAGGCAAATTTGAAGAAAAAATACTTAGGGTTATAAATAAAAAATTTGCAAACTACTATTTTACCTGTGGAGAAAAAGCAGCAGAATGGTTATTTGGAAAAAATATATTTAAAGAAAAGAATTTCTATATTATGCCAAATGCAATCGATATAAAAAAATTCAAATATCAAGCAGAAGTAAAAAAGAAATTTGAACAGATAGATAAAGAAAAAATAATTATTCTACATGTAGGTAGGTTCTCATCTGAAAAGAACCATGAATTTCTGGTTAATATAATGGAATATATGGATAAAGCACATAAAAACCAATATCAATTAATATTAGTAGGTGACGGAAATAGAAAAAAAGATATACAGCAAATTGTAAAAGAAAATAATTTAGAAAACAACATTTTATTTTTTAATACATGTGATAATGTCAATGAAATAATGAGTGCATCAGACATATTCTTACTCCCATCAAAAAATGAGGGATTTCCAGTAACGATAGTAGAAGCACAAGCAAATGGAATGAATATTTTGTGTTCAAACAATATATCCAATGAAGTTAAACTAACAGATTTAGTAAAATTTCTTCCAATAGAATCAGCAAAAATTTGGGGTGAAGAGATTTATAAAACTAAAATACTCAATGAAGATACAAGAAAAAAATATAATGAAAAATTAAGAAATACTAAATATGACATAAAAACTCAAAGTGAAAAATATGCAAAATTATTAAATAGTATAATAGAAAAAGAGGAAAACAAATGACAATATATATAGTTAATATTTTTTTAATAGGTATATATTCTCTAATTTATAATATTAGAAAAAAAGATAACAAAATAAAATTGATATTTATAACAGTATCTATATTACAATTAATATTGTTACAAGCATTAAAAGACATAAACATAGGATCTGATATGGGATTTTATTGGCAATATGTTAAAGATCAATTATATGTGAGCTTTCAAAATTTAGATTTTAGTAGATTTGAAATAGGATACAAAGTTCTTACAAAACTAATAACAATGGTTACGCTAAATAAACAAATTTATTTGTTTATAATATCTTGCATCGCAACTACTTCAATAGGAGTTGTTGCATACAAATATTCTAAAATGCCATTCTTAACAATATTATTATATTTGAGTTTTGGTTTTTATAACTTTAATTTTTCTGGACTAAGACAAGCTATGGCTTTTGGTGTTGTAATGTTTAGTTATAAATATATTCAAGAAAAGAAGTTATTAAAATATATAATAACCATGTTACTAGCAATAAGTTTTCATACATCAGCAATAGTATTTTTACCAGCCTATTTCTTAAAAAACATAAATTTAACTAAACAAAGAGTTCTTTTAATTGCATTAATAGATGTGATAGTTTTTATATTTAAAAAACAGATTTTTAATATAATAAGCTTATTTATTTATGATAATTATACAATTGTAGAAACGAACTCTTATACGTGGATGTTAATGTGTTTAAGTATTGTAGCAATTTGCCTACTTTTTTATAATGCAACAGTAAGAAAGAATGAAAACGCAAAAAGTTTATACATATACGTTATTATAGGTGCTTCTTTAATGTTGTTTGCTCCAATTGCAAATAATATTTTAAGAATAGCTAATTATTATTTAATGTTTATGATTTTACTTATTCCAGAAGTAATGGAAACAATGAAAAATGATAAAAATAAGTACCTGATTAATTTTTTAGTAGTTGCTATTGCAATATTAATATATTTAGATTTATTAAACGGAGATGCTTTCAATATTGTGCCATATAAATTTTTCTGGCAATGAAATAGATAGGAGATAGAGATGAAAACAATAAGTGTTATAGTTCCAGTTTATAATGTAGAAAAATATTTAGAAAGATGTATTAATTCCATTATTAATCAAACTTACAAAAAATTAGAAATTATATTGATAGATGATGCGTCAAGTGATGATAGCTGGAAAGTATGTGAGCAGATAGCAAGGAAAGATAAAAGAATAAAGATATATCGTAATGAAAAAAATTTAGGAACATCTAAGACAAGAAGTATAGGTATACAAAAATCGACAGGAGAATTAATCGGATTTGTGGATTCAGATGATACCATAGATATAGATATGTTTGAAATTTTAGTAAATAATTTAGAAAAATATGATGCAGACATTTCGGCATGTAAAGGAAAAGATATATTATTAGATGGAGAAATAAGAGGAGAAGTAACGAATAATGATATAGTTATCTATAAAGGAGAAGAAATATTAGTAAATTTCCTAGGAAGTGAAAAAGATATTTCTATTGGAATGTGTGACAAAATATTTAAAAAAAGTATTATAGATAATATTAGCATTGATGAAAAAATAAAAATAAATGAAGATAAATTATTTAGCTATTATGCAATTAAAAAATGTAAAATATATGTACAACAAAATATATCAAAATATAATTATTACATAAGAAAAAATTCAATTTCTAATTCAGCTAACTTTACAGATTATAATGATATAATTAAAGTAAGTAAGATTATAGAAAAAGATATTGAACAATTTGGAAACCAAAAACAAAAAGAAAGTGCAAAAATAGATTCTCAATTAACAATTTTATCAGCATGTAGGATGGCAATAACGAAAAACGAAATAAAAAAGAATAAAAAAGAGTATAAAAAGCTAGTAAAAGAATTTCAAGCAAGTAATATTAATTATAAAATATTAAAAGGGAAAAAAAGAAAAATAGAATGTTTTTTACTTAAAAATGTACCCATTCTATATATTTTGAGCGTAAAAATATATAATTGGAGGAAGAAAAAATAATGAGAACTCAAAATTCAATAAAAAACGCAATTACGGCAGTAATAATGCAGATAAGCGTAATACTGTTTGGATTCATAATACAAAAAGTTTTATTAAATTATCTTGGACTCGAATATACAGGACTAAACAGTTTGTTTTCTAATATAATATCGATGCTAGCAATAGTAGAACTAGGAATAGGTAGTGCCATAACCTTTCATTTATATAAACCAATAGCAGAAGATGATAGACAACAAATAAAAATTTTAATGAAATTTTATAAAATTTGTTATAGAGTTATTGCAGTAATTGTATTTATTATAGGAATAATAATTATACCTTTCTTACCTAAAATAGTTGGTGAAGTTAATATAGATGAAAGTATAGTAATAATTTATTTACTATTTTTATTAGATACAATATTATCATATCTTTTTACATACAAGAGAACAATAATAATTGCAAATCAAAGAAATTATTATATTAATATTATTCATACAGCAACTTATACCTTTTTTACAATCATACAGATAGTTGTTACTATTTATTTGAAAAACTTTTATGCATATTTAATAATAAAAGTAATATCAAGATTTATAGAGAATATCATAATTTCACATTTTGCAAACAAATTATATCCGTTTATAAAAGAAAAAGAAGATAAGAAAATGCCAAAAGAAGTATTAGACGATATAATAAAAAAAGTAAAGGCTCTTTTTGTGCATAAAATATCTAGCTTCCTAGTATCTGGTACAGATAATATAATTATATCTACTTTTTTAGGAGTAACAACAGTTGGGTATTATTCAAATTATTCTATGGTTATTAATGCTCTTACTATTCTAATTAGTCAAATTTTTGCAGGATTAACAGCAAGTATAGGAAATTTACTAGTTAAGGAAAATAATGATAAAATATATGAAGTTTTCAAAAAAATATATTTTATAAATTTTGTTGTAGGAGTAATAGGGACAACAGGGATAGTTTTAGTAATAAATAATATAATAACAATTTGTTTTGGAGAACAATATATTTTATCAATGTTCATAGTATTTACATTAGCATTTACTTTTTATTTTAATATAACAAGACAATGTATGGGACAATTTAAAGAAGCAGCAGGAATATTCTATGAAGATAGATTTATACCGTTAATTGAATCACTTGTAAATTTAGTATTTTCTATAATATTTTTAAAATTTTTTGGACTAGCAGGTGTATTCATGGGAACTATAATGAGCTCAATGGTATTACATTTATATAGCTATCCTAAATTTGTATATAAAGGAGTTTTAAAGAGAAGATATAAAGAATATTTAAAAATGTTTTTTAGCTATACATGTTTAGCAATTATTATAATATTAGCAAGTTATTTTATTAAAGATAGTATATCTGCTAATAATTTTATAATAAGTACGATATTAAGTATTATAATAGCGATTATGATTCCTACGATTATTATTATAATATTATTTAGAAAAAAAGATGAATATAAGTTTTTCAAAGAAATGATTATAAATAAAATATTAAGAAGAAAGGAAAGTTTATGAAAATAGCTATTGTTTCTCCAATGCTATTACCTGTACCTGATATAAAAGGTGGAGCAGTGGAAATGTTAATAACATATCTAATAGAAGAAAATGAAAAAAATAAATATTACGATATAGATTTATATACAGTATATGATGATAAGTTAAAAGAATATAAATATGAAAATACGAAAATAATGATGAAAAAGATACCATATATTAAAAAAATACTCCAAAAAGTAATGAATAAATTTTTTAATATATTAAAAATTAATAAAGTTGTAAATTTTTCGTGGATAAAGATGGAAAACGAAATAAAAAAACATAACTACGATAAAATTATAATAGAAAATAATATGTTTTTATATAGGAAAATATACGAAAAAAAATTATATAATAATGCAAAGTTAATATACCATATGCATAACGACATAAATAATATAGATAAAACAGAGGAAAATTATAAATTAATAGAAAAAACGGCAGAAAAAATTATAGTAATCAGCAATTTTATAAAAAACAGATTAAACAGCATACAAAGAACAGATAAAATAGAAGTATTATATAACTGTATTGATAAAGACTTGTACAATAATGATAATATAAACGAATGTATTGAGTCTAAGAAAATAAAAGAATATAAGATTAAAGATGATGTATCAATTGGGTACATAGGAAGAATTTCAAAAGAAAAGGGATTATTAGAATTGGTAAAAGCGTTTAGAAATATAGAATTACCAAATGTAAGTTTATATGTAATAGGCTCTCAATGGTATGATAAGATAAAGAAAGATAAGTATTATAATAAAATATTAGAAGAAATAAAACATATAAAAAACAATATATATTTTATAGGCAATGTAAGTAAAAAAAATATGCCACAAATATATAAAGTGTTAGATATTATAGTAATTCCAACAATTTGTGAAGAAGCATTTGGAATGGTAGCATTAGAAGCTAGCTTAATGGGAAAAGCCATTATTGCAACTAATTCTGGTGGAATGGTAGAAATTATTAATAATAATACAACAGGAATAATTGTAGAAAAAGATAAAGATATAGTAGATAATCTATCAAATGCTATAAAATTTCTGACATTAAATAAAGATATTCGAAAAGATTTTGGTATAAATGCAAAAAAAGAAGTAGAAAAAAAAGAAGAGTTTGATAAAGAAAAATATTTGACAAATTTTGCAAAGATTGTAGGGGGATAAAATGATAGAATTAAGTGTTATTGTTCCAATCTATAATGCTAAGGATACATTAGAAAGATGTTTAGATTCAATTTTAGATCAATCATTTAATGAATTTGAAGTAATTTGTATTAATGATGGTTCAACAGACGAATCAGAAAAAATATTACAAGAATATAAAAAAAAGGATAAGAGGATAATAGTAATAAAACAAAAAAATAAGGGATTAAGCGCAACTAGAAATGTAGGAATAAAGAATGCAAAAGGTAAATATGTGACATTCATAGATTCAGATGATTGGATAGAAAAAGATACATTTAAAAAAGTAAAAGAACAAATGGATAAGAATTATGAAATAATTAGAATAAATTATATGATAAACAATGAAAAAAAAGAAAACAATTATAAAAATATATTGTATAATAGTAATCAAATAAAAGAAAAAGTTATACCAGATATATTAGTTGGAAAAATACCAAGTTATTCTTGGTTACTTTATATAAAATTAGATACATTAAAGAAAAATAATTGGTATTATAATGAAGAAACTAAATATATGGAAGACATAGAATATTTATTAAACATCTGTTACAGTTGTAAAGATATATATTTTATGAATGAAAAATTGTATCATTACTTTATTAATACAAACGGAATGACAAAATCTAAGAAAAATTATGAAAAAAATATGTATTACATCTTAGATATACATAAAAAAATTATAAATATTATAAAGAAAAATGATAAAAAATATGAAGAAAGAAGAAAAATTAGTGATACTATATATGCAAATAATATAATTAATTATGCCTATTTAAGCTATATAAATAACAATAATAAAGCAATTTTTAAAAATATAGAAGAAATAACAAGCACTAACCAATTTAAAGAAATGAGTAAAAACTTTCAATTTAAGTTTTTACCACAGCATTTAAGATTTCAGCTGTTATTGGTTAAATATAACAAAATAAATCTATTGAAAATATTCTTTAAGTTAAAAGCAATAGCAAGAAAGTTAAAATCAAAACAATATAATAATACAAAAAAGGACTAATAATATGGAAAATGTTTTAGAAAATAAAGGAGAAATAAAAGAAACAAAAAAGAGAAATATAGGATTAGACAGTCTTAGAATTATTTCAATGATAATGATAGTATTTTTACATTACTTGGGTAAAGGTGGATTATTAGATATTAAAAACACTAGCAACACATATCATATCATTTATTATTTCATAGAAGCGCTATGTATAATAGCGGTAAATTGTTATGTTTTAATAAGTGGATATTTTCTAATAAAATCCAAATTTAAATGGAAAAAAGTATTACAATTATGGTTAGAAACATTATTTTACTCAATATCTATATATTTTATTATTGTTGTTTTAGGATTAAAAGAACTAGATATCAAAGGAATTGTTAAAAGTTTATTTCCAATAATCACAAAACAATATTGGTTTATAAACATTTATTTAGTAATGTACATTTTAAGTCCATTTTTAAATAAATTAATTAATAATATAAATAAAAAGGAATATCAAAAATTATTAATAATACTCATTATATGTTTTAGTATTATAAGTATACTTCCAGATGCATATACATTAGATTCAAGTCATGGATATGGAATAATTTGGTTTATTTGCTTATATTTAATTGCAGGGTATATTAGAGTATATGATATTCCAAATAAACTAAAATTAAATAAAAGTTTTTACTTTTTATTAATATATTTCATTTTTGGTATAATTGTAACAATAGGAATGCTAGCATCAGATATAATAGGAAACTACTTAGGAAAAGTAACATTTAGAGATAAATTTATATCATATAATAATATATTTATTTTAATAGAATCAATAGCATTATTTATGTATTTCAAGCAATTAGATATAAAAAGTAGTAAGCTAATAAAAGTAATAGAATTTATAGCACCACTTACACTTGCTGTTTATCTTATACATGAACAATCACAATTAAGAACAGTATTATATAATAAAATTTTACATACAGAAATTTGTTATCATAATCCATATGGAATACTTATTGCGATAGGAAGTGTGATTGCAGTATTTATAACATGTATAATTATTGAATTTATTAGACAAAAAGTTCTAAAAAAATCAAAAAAAGTGATAAAAAATTTAAATATTAAAAATTAAATTAAATACTTGTCAGATTTCAAATTTAAATGTATACTATTAAAGTATAAATCAAAAGAAAAATAAAGGGAGGAATTATGGAAGAATTAGATTTAAAAGAACTATTTAACATATTTTGGAGTAAGAAAATACCAATAATTTTATTAGTTTTAATATTTGCAGTATTAGGATTTATATATACAATGACAATGGTTACACCAATGTATACTGCATCAACAACACTAGTTTTAGCATCATCACATAATGAAGATGGAACAGCAACAAGCACTACTACTAATTCAATAACAACATCAGATATTACTTTAAACTCAAATTTAGTATCTACATATAGCGTATTAGTTAGAAGTAAAGACGTATTAGGACAAGTTATCTCAAATCTTGGTATTGATATTTCATGGGAAGAGTTACGAAATAATGTAACTGTAAGTTCAGTAGAAGATACAGAAGTTTTAGAAATATCAGTAACAAATTTGAATCCAGAATATGCAGCAGATATAGCAAATGAAATAGCAAAGGTGTTTTCAGATAAAGTTTCGGAAATATATAATATTAACAATGTACATATTGTTGATGAAGCAGAAGTGGATAATGTACCATCTAATATAAATCACAGTAAGGATGTTGTAATTTTTGCTTTTATTGGAGCTGTAATAGCAGTACTGTATGTATTAATTGCTAATATGCTAGATACAACAATAAAAACAGCAGATGATATAGAAAAACAATTTAAATTACCAGTATTAGCATCTATACCAATGTATGGTACAGAAATGCAAAAGAAAAAAAGAGGAGGTAAAAAATAATGAAAAAGGAATTAATAGCAGAACTAGATCCAAAATCTCCTATCTCAGAAGTATTCAGAACTCTAAGAACAAACATTCAATTCATGAACACAAAAGGAAAATTAAAAACAATATTAGTTACTTCAACATTCCCAGGAGAGGGAAAAAGTTGGGTCGCATCAAATTTAGCAGTTACATTTGCACAAGCAGGAAAAAAAGTAGTAATAATAGATGCTGATATGAGAAAAGGTAGGCAATATAGCATATTTGGTGTTTCTCCAATACCAGGGCTTTCAAATTATCTATCAGGAATAGGAATAGATGAAGATGAAGAGTTAGATATAGTAGATTTTGTCCAGGAAACAGAAGTAGATAATCTATTTATTATACCAGCTGGAAATATACCTCCAAATCCATCTGAATTATTAATATCTCCTCAAATGGTAGATTTATTAGATCAATTAAAAGAATTATGTGATATAGTAATATTAGATGGAACACCAAACGAATTAGTAACAGATTCATTAATTTTAGCGAGATTAGTAGATTCAACTGTTATTGTAACAGCAAGTAAAGAAACTAAAAAAGAAAATCTAAGAAGAGCAATTACAAATATACAAAATGTTGGTGGAAAAATAGCAGGAGTTGTAGTAAATAAAGTTCCAATTGCTGCTAAAAAATATGAACAATCATATTATTATGGTTCAACAGAAATGAAAAAAGCCAAAAATGAAATGAGAAATGCAATGAAAAAAAGCAATAAACAAAGATTAACTTCAACTGAAAACAGAAATACAAATAGAACAAAGAATATTGAAAAAAGAGACAATGAAACAAGAGAAAATAAAGATAGACCTGATTTAGAAAACAATATAAAAATAAAAAAGGAAAATAATGAGGCAACATTAGAAAGGACTAATGATATATTGAAACAAATAAATGAATATTTAGATAAAGAAAAGAAAAATATAGAATAGAACATTAAAAGGAGCAAAACATAATGATAGACTTTCATTCACACATATTACCAAATATAGATGATGGATCAAGAAGTATAGAAGAAACCTTTAATTTAATAAAAGAAGCAAAAAATGTGGGATTTGATGCAATTGTTTCAACATCACATTATATGGAAAATTATTACGAAACAGATGTACCTGAAAGAGAAGTATGGATAAATGCTATATATGAAAACTTACAGGCAAAAAATATAGATTTAAAATTATATTTAGGGAACGAAATATATTTATCAGAAAATATTATAAAACTATTAGAAGAAAGAAAAGCATCTACAATAAATGATACTAGTTATGTACTTTTTGAAATGCCATTAAATGCTGAACCATTAAATCTATATGATACAATTTATGAAATGATGCAATATAAATTAGTACCAGTATTAGCGCATCCAGAAAGATATTCATATGTACAAAAAGAACCAGAATTAATATATGATTTAATTCAAAAAGGAGCACTAATGCAAGCAAATTATGGTAGTATTATTGGACAATATGGAGAAAAAGCTAAAATAATAGTAAAGAAACTATTAAAAAACAACATGATACATTTTCTAGGTACAGATGTTCATAGGCAAAACACAATCTATCCTAGAATACCAGAGATATTAGTAGAAATAAATGAACTAATAGGAGAGGAAAAATTAGAAGAATTATCAAATACAAATCCTCTATTAGCTTTAAGAAATAAAAAAATTGATATTACTGAACCAATACCAGTAGAATTAACATTAAAAGAAAAGTTAATTATGAATTTTAAAAAGAATTAAACATATATTTTAATATGAATTAAATGAAAGGAAGTAGAAAACTATGAGAAAATATTTTGGAACTGACGGAATAAGAAGAATTGCAAATACCGAACTATCACCAGAACTAGTATATAAAGTTGCAAAAGCAGGAGCATATGTATTATCAAAGCATACAGATCATACACCAACAATATTAATTGGGAGAGATACACGTATTTCTGGTACATTAATTGAAAGTGCAATGGTTGCAGGCTTTTTAAGCTATGGCGCAAATGTAAAATTACTAGGAGTAATACCAACACCAGCAGTAGCATATTTGACAAGAAAATTAAATGCTGATGCAAGTGTTGTTATATCTGCATCACATAATACATATGAATTTAACGGAATAAAATATTTTAGTAACAAAGGAATGAAAATTCCAGATACATTAGAAGAAGAAATAGAAGAAGTTATGGAATCTGGAAAATTAGACAAATTAACAGCGGTTAATGATAAAATAGGAGTTTCAGAATATGCCCTTGAATTAATGGATGAATATGTATATTTTTTCAGAAAAAGATTTGATGACAGTATACAAGAAAATATGAAAAAAGATTTTATAGTAGGAATAGATACAGCAAATGGAGCAACATCAGTTGTTGCAGAAAAAGTATTTAAAGTATTAGGAATCCCATATAAAATTATAAACAATCATCCAAATGGAATAAATATAAATGAAAATTGTGGATCTACACATCTAGAAGGATTAAAGAAATTTGTACTTGAAAATAAATTAAGTCTAGGAATTGCATATGATGGAGATGGAGATCGTTGTTTAGCCATTGATGAAAAAGGAAATGAAATCGATGGAGACAAACTATTAGCTATTATTTCTAATAATTTAAGAAAAAAAGGAAAATTAAATAAAGATACAATAGTTGCAACAGTCATGAGTAATTTAGGATTAAATAAATATGCAAGAGATAATGGATTAGAACTATTACAAACAAAAGTTGGAGATAGATATGTTTTAGAAGAAATGCTAAAAGATGGATTCAATTTAGGAGGAGAACAATCAGGCCATGTTATTTTATTAGACTATAATCCAACAGGTGATGGAATACTAACATCTTTAATGTTAATACAAACAATATTAGAAGAAAATAAAAAAGCTTCTGAATTAGGAGATATGGTTAAACTATATCCTCAAATACTTGTTAATGCAAAAGTAAATGCAAATAAAAAATATGATTATGAAAAAGATGAATTAATAAAAGAAGCAATTGAAAAGTTAGAAAAGGAATTTGCTGGAAATGGAAGAGTATTAATTAGACCATCAGGCACAGAACCATTAGTTAGAGTTATGATAGAAGGAGAAGACCAGAAATATATTACGAAAAAGGCAGAAGAAATTGCAAGCTTAATTGAAGAAAGATTGAAATAAAAAAGTAGATTGTAATACTTTTGTAACAAAAAAGTAATATAAAAAAGATTGATAAAAAACAAAAATAGTGATAATATTACTATAACATAACAAACAGAAGAAAAATGGGGGAATTAAAATGTTTATTTTTGATATTTCAAATCCATTAACGCTAATATTAATGTTAGCAGCAACGGTACTATTAATATTTCTAGCACAAGAAGTTAAAAAAAGTTACGTAGCAGCAATAATGTTATTTGCATATTTAGTAATATTAATTATGCATGTAGCACAAGTTGCAACATTATCAGAGGAATTTAGATATATGATTTCAACTTTATCAAGATGTATAGCAATTGATTTTGTATTTATACTAATAACATTTTTCTCATATTTATGGGTTGATGATATTGAAGCAAAAACTAGCGGTAAAAAAAGTATCGATAATAGTCTAGATTGGTTTTGGAAAAAAGTATAAATATCCTGAAAATATATTCAGGGTATTTTTTTGTTTTAGTTAAAAGATGTTTATTTAAATAAGAATAAAAATGTAATAAAAGCATATATATAATATAGTAGAGTTAAGCCAAGGAGAAAAATATGTTTAATGTTACTATATTAAAGATGAAAGATATTATAAAATACATAATAGGTATAATAATAACAATATTAATTATAGTGTTTGTAAGTAAGCAATTCCAAAACAATAAAAATGAAGAAAAAATAGTAAACAAAGTTGAAAATAGTATCAGTATGATATCTGAACAAAGTTTACTGAGTTGTTTTGAACAAGTAGTACCAACAATGGCTAATATAAATAAAGAATATAGTGAAATTGCAAAAGAAGATGATCATAGTAAAGAAGATTTGTTACAAGGAATATTAAAAACACAAATAAGTTCTATACAAGGGATGGAAAGCAATGAAAATCAAGAAACAACGGAAAATATAAACAATGTAAATAGTACACAAGAAAGTATTAATGTACAAGAAATAGATCGAAGTATTCGGAATAGAAGAAGCAGGAGTTAAAACGGAAGTAATAACTAATAATCCTATAAAAGAAACTTATAATACTGAATATGGAAAGGTAAAAATAAAAAATGAAACGAATTATCAGTTAACACAAGAAATGTTAACACCAGATATTACAATAGAAAACAAAAATATAGTATTATTTCATACACATAGCTGTGAGAGCTATACATCAAGTGATGCATATACATATACTGCAACAGGAAATTATAGAACAACAGATTTGAATTTTACAGTAACAAGAGTTGGGACCGAATTAGAAAATCAATTAAAACAATATAACTATAATGTAATACATAATACAGATTATCATGATTATCCAGCATATAACGGATCATATACAAGATCTCTAAAAACAGTAGAAAACATTCTACAAACAACACCTTCTGATATAATTATAGATGTACATAGAGATGCAATAGGTTCAAGAAGTGACTATGCACCTACTGTAAAAATTGGAGAAAATGATATAGCTGCACAAATCATGTTTGTAATAGGAACAAATGCAGGAGGATTATGGCATCCAAACTGGAACCAAAATCTAAAATTTGCAATAAAAATACAAGAAAAAGCAGAAGAAATGTATCCACGGACTATTTAAGCCAATAATGTTAACAGAGTCAAGATATAATCAGCACACAGGAAAATATGCAAGTATAATAGAAGTAGGAGCTACTGGAAATACATTAGAACAATGTTTAACTAGTATGAAATATCTAGCAAAGGTGATGAATGAAATTTTAAAATAATATTATGAAAATAAAAGTGACAAAACACTTTTATTTTTTTGTACTATATGTTAAAATTAAAAAAATTATAGGAGGACATATGATACATATAAATACTGACAAAGAATTTAAAATAAATAAAGAAAACACATATCTATTAATAGACTTCGATAAAACTATAACTTGTTGTGAAGGGGATGATTCTTGGGCAGCAGTTGCAAATCCTAAGATAGTTGGAAAAGAAATAAAAAATGATATAGACAAGTTATATGAAAAATACAGACCAATAGAAATGGATTATAATATAAGTAAACAGGAAAAATTAAAACAAATGGAAATATGGTATTCAGAATGTATGAATTTGTATTATAATTACAAACTAACAAAAAATAAAATAGAAGAATCTATAAAAAGTAGTAATATAAAATTTAGAAAAGGTGTTAAAGAGCTATTAATATCATTACATAAACAAAATGTACCAGTTATAATCTTATCAGCAGGAATAGGAAATACAATTGAACAGTTTCTAAAAGATAATGATTGCTATTTTGATGATACTATGTATATAATAAGTAATTTTATAGAATTTGATAAAAAAGGAAATGTTAAGAAATTTGACAATTCCAAAATAATACATTCATTAAACAAAACTATTAATGGACACTTACCAAATGAATCCAAGAAAAAAATTGAAAACAAAAAATATAAAATATTAGTAGGCGATTTGATCGAAGATATAAAAATGGTAGATAAGGATGATTTAAATAAGACATTAACAATAGGAATATTAACAAAAGAGATGGAAAACGAAGAAAATCTAAGACTATATAATACTAAATTTGATATAGTATTAAAAGATGAAGAAAATTTAGGAGAATTTATAAGAGAATTAATTGAAATATAAAGGAGAGTATTTATGAAAAAATTAGGAAATATTTTATGGGGATTAGTACTAATTGTATTAGGAGTAATAATAGGATTAAATGCAATAGGTATTACTAATATAAATATATTCTTCAAAGGTTGGTGGACATTAATAATTATAATACCAAGTTTAATAGGATTAATAAAAAATGACAGTAAATTATGGAGCTTCATATGGTTAGTAATAGGAATAATACTATTACTATGTGCTCAAAATATTTTATCATTTTCTCTAATTGTAAAGCTAATATTTCCATTTATATTAGTAGTAATAGGATTATCCTTAATATTTAAGGATATGACAGGAAAAAAAATAAAAGAAAAAGTAAAAAAGATGAATAATGAAAATCAAAATAATGAGGAATATTGTGCTACATTTGGATCACAAAATATTAACTTTTCAGGTCAAGAATTTAAAGGAGCAAACATAGATGCTATTTTTGGAAGTGTAGATATAAATTTAAGCAATTCCAATATAACAAAAGATCAAATAATAAATGCAACAGCTGTATTTGGAGGAATAGATATTTTAGTTCCAAGTGGAGTTAATATAAAAGTTAAATCAACACCAATATTTGGAGGAGTAAGCAATAAGGTAAAAGCAGAATATAATGAAAACCTACCAACCATATATATCAATACTTTTTGCATGTTTGGAGGTGTTGAAATAAAATGACAACATTTCAGAAAATAATTAAATATGGAGCAATTGCATTTGGAGCATATTTATGTGTAATAATTATTAGTGCCATAATCCTTGCAATAACTACAATATTTGGAATAACTGTTGGTATGAATGCTATTGAAGAAAGTTTTAATAATAATAACCAAACAGTTATAGAAAGTGTAAATTATGAATATACAGGAATAGAAAAACTTAACATTGAATTAGGTATGTGTAAATTAAATATACAAAATGACGAAACATTAACAGATAAAATAAAAGTAGAAATGAAAAATACTAGTAATAAAATGTATTGCAAACAACTTGGAAATGAATTAAAAATAGATGATGATAAAAATGTTAGTATAAATTTTTTAAAAAACAGAAATATAGTTCCAGAAATTACAATATATATTCCACAAAATCAAGAATTTGAAAATGTTAATTTAAATGTAAGTATAAATGATGTAAATATTGAAAAATTAAATGCTAAGAAAGCCAAAATAGAAACTGGTGGAGGAAGATGCATAATAAAAAATATTATAACAGAACAGTTAGATATTGAAGGAGGAGCAGGAGAAACAATTGTTGAAAATTCTAAAACAAATAGATTGGAATTAGATGCAGGTATTGGTAGTACTATAATAACAGCCGAAATATTAGATACAGCAGACATAAATTCAGGAGTTGGAAGATTAGAATTAAACTTATTAGGAAGTAAAGAAAACTACATGATTAGACCATCAGTTGGGATAGGTAGAGTAGTAATAGACAATCAAAGAGTAGAAAAAGAGCAAATGATTGGAAATGGTAATCAAAAAGTTAAAATAGATGCAGGAATAGGTGAAGTTGTTGTTAATTTTATGGAGAATCAGGTTTTATAAAAAAAGACACATTTTAATTTGAAATGTGTCTCTTTTACATAAAAATAACCAAAAGAAAATATATCTAATTTGACATTTCAATTAAATCTTTCCAATATTTCTTAGGCATATATTGCATTTGACATCTAGAATTTTTCCTTTCTTTAATAGCAATGGTTTTAAAAAATATTTTCCACAAATCTTGATAAATCTTTTCATCATCTGATATCTCTGATATTTTCAAATTTTTACTATCAACAATTTTATATTCTTTACAATTATATATAAAGCAAAGATCCCTAATTTTATCATGAATAATAAAATTCATAGAAGGCAATCGATTAATAAAATGATGCCCCAAAGGTTCAAGAATATTATTATCAGGATGAATACTTGAATAACAAAGATTATTGCCAATTTCTTGAAAACGTAACAATCCTTTTAATTTATGACATTCTGCTAAGGCCTTTCTTCTCATATTAATTACTTTAAAAACATAAGAAGTAGTAATCATATTATTTATCTTAGGACCAACATCAAATCCATTACACAAATATTTTAATATATGTATTTCTTTATCTTTTTCATTTGAAAGAAAAGCATTGTAGCTATTATATAAAGATTCATAACAAATATTTTTTTCAATACCATTAAAAACTCTTTTTGACTTTTCATAATCTGTTTTTATATACAAGACCTTATCTAAAAAATTTTCTACATAATCTTTGTAACTATAAATCTTTTGAGGTAAGACCTTATTAGAATATGAATCAAAAACAATAGTTAAAAAACCATCAAAACTTCCATCATATACATATGTTTTATTTATAAGCTTCCAGTTAGACATTTTATTTTATCCTCCTTTGTAGGTTGTAATCTTTTAAATAATAAAGATTTTTCTTTTGTTAAATAACTATAATTATTATCATAACTATTACTAAAAAGTGATAATTGTTCAAAATTTATCTTTCTATTACTGTCAATTCTTTCTTGATAGATTAAATTTGTTTCGATAAAATTTTGATTAAATTTATATACTTTATCAAAATATTTTCCTTTACATGTTATAAAATATTTAGCTCTTTTCAAAACAACACCTAATTTTTTCAGATCATCAAAATTTAATAAAAAGTTCAATCTTGCTTTAATAATTTTTTTTGCAGATATAATTCCTATACCAGGGATTCTAAGTAAAGTAAAATAATTAGCAGTATTTATTTCAATAGGAAATTTATCAATATTTCTTAGTGCCCAATCACATTTAGGATCTAATATATGATTAAAATTTGGATGACTTTTATTTAAAAGTTCATCAGCTTTAAAACCATAAAAACGTAATAACCAATCAGCTTGATAAAGCCTATTTTCACGAAGCAAAGGAGGGGATTCTAGTGTAGGCAAATTCTTATCATTATTTACACTTACATATGCAGAATAATATACTCTTTTTAATTTGAGTTTTTGATACAATCCTTCTGAAAGTTTTAAAATCTTCAAATCACTTTCAGGAGTTGCACCAATAATCATTTGAGTAGTCTGACCAGCTGGTACAAATTTAGGTTTAAATCTAGATTTAATTAATCTATTTTGCTCAATATTATTAGAAATATAACTCATTGGTTTTAAGATACCTGTTTTCTCTTTTTGAGGAGCAAGTAATTTTAGACTATCATTAGAAGGGAGCTCTATATTAATACTCATTCTATCAACTAAACTACCTAAACTATCAATTAATTCTTGACTACAACCAGGAATTGTCTTGCAATGAATATAACCATTAAAATTGTATTCGTTTCTTAAAATAGTTACAGTTTTAACTAACATTTCCATAGTATAGTCAGGTGACTTTATAACAGCAGAACTTAAAAATAAGCCTTCTATATAATTTCTTTTATAAAAATTAATCGTTAAATCAGCAATTTCTTGTGGAGTGAATGTAGCTCTTCTAATGGAATTTGTAGCACGATTAACACAATATTTACAATCATACATACATGAATTAGTCATTAAAATTTTAAGTAAAGAAATACATCTACCATCTGCACCCCAGCTATGACAAATACCAGAAACATGACCATTGCCAATACCATTATTTACATTTTTTCTATTACTTCCACTAGAACTACAAGAGGCATCATATTTAGCTGAATCTGCTAGTATTTTCAACTTATCATATATATCCATAACAGCCACTCCTAATTGCGAACATTTGTACACATTATATCACAAAAAAATAAAATGTCAAATATTTGTTTGTAAAATATCATTGAAAAAATGTAATAATTATAGTAAAATATATCAGTAAAAAGTAAAGACTATTGTATAATAAGGAGTAAGTTATGGAAATTGTAATTATATCAATAATTGCTATTGTTTTATGAGTAATAGCGATTAAACTATGGAATATAGCCTTAAATAAATATAGAAGCACAGGAAATTAAAACAGCTCTTGATATTTCAAAAGCTGTTTTAAAAGATTAGAAGTTTTAAATTTTTTGTTTTAATAAATTTATAAAAATCTTTATAATCACCTTTTATAAATTTAGATTTATCAATTAAAAAAGCATGAGTTTTATCAATATATAAATAATAATATTTTTCTGTATAAAAAATCCTATGAAGTTTATAATATTTAACTTTATTATATAGTTTATTATCGCTTATAGTGAAATATTTATCATAAAAAGTAAAAGTATATGTTGTCGAATTCTTTATTTCTTCGCTATTATATTCTTTATTAACATCAGAGGCAGGTTTTAAAAACCTACAAAAAATAAAAACAACAAAAATAATACAAAAAATAATAGCAGTAGAAAAAAGATTATAAGAAACTAAATAAATAATGCAAGCTAAAATTATAGCAATAATTATAATATTATATAATTTATATCTAAAACTATATTTGTTTCTATGAAATTCTAAAAATTTATCATAAACTTCCTTAGAATATGAGGTTCTATTCTTATATAAAACTTCCAAAATAATCACCAAATAAAGTATATCATAAAAGCACATTTATTAGCAATTTTATAAAAATAAAATATTTTAAATATTGACTTGACTGGAAAAATATGGTATATATAAAAACATATTGTACAATATATTTATTTCAAAAATTTTAATCAAAAAATTCCCAAAAAAGAAATAATTAGAAATGAAAAGAAATTTTAAGAAAAAAATAGAAGGTAATATAAAAAACATCAAATTTACTTCAAAATAAAATTTGATTTTAAGGTAATGCTAAGATAAAATAAGAAAGGTAGATGATATATTGATAGCATACACAATTTATGATTATTTTAGATTAAAAGAAATTTTAAGACCAAAAAATTACTATTTAAGTGAAGAAACAGAAGCATATAGATTTGAATCAAAAAACAATCATCACAAACATGACAAGTTATTTAGAAATATATTAAACAACAAAAAAGAAATAGTAAAACTGGTAAATAAATATATTATGCCAGAGAAAAAAATAGGAGAAGAAAAAATAGAGAAATATGATACTAAGTATATAACAAAAGAATATAAAGAAATAGAGGCAGATGTAGTATATAAAATAAAGAATAAAGAAATATATTTTTTGATAGAACATCAAACAAAAGTAGATGAATCAATGGCATATAGAATACTTAGTTACAGTTTAGAAATAATAAGAACAAGAATGAGAGACATAATAGGTAAAATAGAAAAAGTAGGTATACCAACAATAATACCGATAGTAATATACACAGGACAAGAAAAATGGACAGCCAAAAAAACAATAGAAGAACTACAAGTAAAATTCAAACATTTAAAAGGAATAGATGTAATAACAGGATATAATTTAATAGATATAAGAAATGAAGAAGAAGCAATAAAAGAAGGGACAGCAATAGCAAGAATGTCAGTAATAGAAAGAAAGCAAAATACAGAAGAAATAATTAAGGTGATAGAAAAAATGTCAAAATACATAAAAGAAAAGGAAGAAAGAAAAGAATTTGCAAATGAGGTAAAGTATCTATTAGGGAATAGGTTAACAAACGAAGAAACAGAAAAGATAAAAGAAATATTAATAGGAAAGGAAGGTGATGAAGGAATGCTACATGCACAAATGGTATTAAAGAGAGATGCAGAAAGAATAAAAAAACAAGCAATTGAAGAAGGACTAAAAGAAGGTAGAAAGAAAGGTATTAAAGAAGGAAGAATTGAAGGAAGAATGGAAGGTAAAATGGAAGGTAAAATGGAAGGTAAAATAGAGGGGAGAATAGAGGGGAGAATAGAGGGTAGCATGAAAAAAGCTGTAACAATAGCTAAAAATATGCTAAAAGAAAATTTTGACATAGAACTAATATCTAAAATAACAGGATTAAAAAAAGAACAATTTATGAAATAAAATATTAAAATTTATTAAAGTAAAAACTTAACTCTAACTGATTTAATATAATTAGTTAGAGTTTTTTAGTAAAATGGACAAATATTAATAGCATATAATAAAAATATGAAGGAGGATATTATGGCGTATTCAGATAGAGAATTATTAGCAAGAATAGTACAATGCGAGGCTGGTGGCGAAGGAGATAATCGGAATGAGAGCTGTTGCAACAGTTGTAATGAATAGGGTAAATGTATCAGAGGGAGAATATGCAAGAATATCGCAAGGAGGAAATATAAGAAATATAATATTTCAACAAGGACAATTTGATTGTGCAACAGAAACTCTAAGAAATCAATATAATCCTCAAAACATATATAATATGACACCAACAGATGTACACTATTATATTGCGGATTGGGCTTTATCAGGAAATAAATTAAATGAAATGGGAGATTGCTTGTGGTACTTAAATCCATTTAAACCTAGCTGTGATTCAATTTTTCCATACAACGGTTCAGGAACTTTGCACACAAGATTAGAAAATCATTGCTTTTATAAACCTACTGAAAAATACAGGCAAACTTAAAGTATATTTATACGAGTTTATAGGTTTTCTTTCTAAAATCTAAATAAAATATAAAGGAGAGATATTATGCCAAATCAAGAGAGTCAAAATACAAAGGAAAATAGTAGAAATGTACAAATAAATCAAAACTCACCAGAGATTCTAACAAATTCAATATATACGCCAGCATTTTTAAGAGAACAAATTGGAAAATTAATTAGAGTGGAATTTTTAATAGGAACAAATAACTTAACAGATAGAATAGGAATATTAGAAGATGTAGGAGCAAGTTATATATTATTACGTAGTTTAGAAAGCGATACATTGGTATACTGCGATATATATTCAATAAAATTTGTAACAATATCAAACAATACATGGGGATATAACGGAATGAACAATAGATATCATTATTATTAGTATTGATTTTTAAAAAGAAAATGTGATATTATCTAACATATAAAGGAGTTGACAAATATGTTAGATAATATTGAAGCTTTATGTCATAGTTCGATTAGAATAGATAAAGAAAAAGTAATATACATAGATCCATTTCATCTAAAACAAAATTATAATGATGCAGATATTATATTAATAACACATTCGCATTATGATCATTTCTCAGAAGAGGATATAAAAAAAGTAATAAAATCTAACACCAAAATATATGTGACAAGAGATTTAATTGAAAAAACAAAAAAACTTGGATTTAAAGAAAATAATATAATTCTTGTGAACCCAGAAGAAAAATATTATGAAGATAGTATAGAAATAAGAACAATAAGAGCATACAATATAAACAAAAACTTCCATCCAGAAGAAAATAATTGGGTGGGATATATTTTAAAAATAGAAGATATCATTTACTATATTGCAGGTGATACAGATATAACAGAAGAAAATCAAAATGTGAAATGTGATATAGCATTTGTTCCAGTTGGAGGAACATATACTATGACAGCAGAAGAAGCGGCAACATTAATAAATAGAATAAAACCTAAAATAGCTATACCTATACATTATGGAGAAATTGTTGGAACAAAACAAGATGCAGAAATATTTATAAATAAATTAGATAAAGAAATAAAAGGAAAAATATTAATAAAATAAGAGGAAAATGAAATGATTGATATAGAAGATTTTTTAAAAGTAGATATGAGAGTAGGAACAATATTAGAAGCATCAATAAATAAAAAAGCAAAGAAGCCAGCATATAAATTAAAGATAGATTTTGGAGATGAAATAGGAGTAAAAACTTCATCTGCACAAATTACAAAACTATACTCAACTGACCAACTAGTAGGAAAACAAATTATAGCAGTTACAAATTTTCCGCCAAGACAAGTAGCAAATGTTAAAAGTGAAGTTTTAGTCCTTGGAAGCTGCTCAGAACAAGGAATAGTACTTTTAACATTAACTGAAAAAGTAAAAAATGGAGATAGAATATGCTAAAATAACAAAAAAACCCCTTTTACATATAATAAAATAAATATGTAAAGGAGGTTTTTTATGAATAAAAAAATAAAAAAAATAATATTGATTTTTAGTATAATATTTACATTTATTTTTTGGATAAATGTAAAATCTACTTATGCTATAAGTCCTATATCAACCCTAAGTTATCAAGGAATTGATGTTAGTAATTGGCAAGGGTACATAAATTATAGACAAATAAGAGAAGCTGGAATAGAAGTAGTATACATTAAGTCAAGTCAAGGATCTAATATAAAAGATGCATATTTTGAAATAAATTATGAGAATGCAAAGGCAAATGGATTAAAAGTAGGATTTTATCATTTTTTAACTGCAACAAATACAGAAGAAGCCAAACAAGAAGCTAGATTTTTTGCATCAGTAATATCTGGAAAAACACCAGATTGCAAATTGGTAATGGACTATGAAGTGTTTGGAGGAGTAAGTATAGAAGAATCAAATGAAATAGCAAGAACATTTTTAGAAACAACAAGAGACTTAACAAATAAAGAAGTAATAATATATAGTGATTTAAGTAATGCACAAAGTAGATTTAGTAGAGAATTAGCAAAAGATTATCAATTATGGCTTGCATATTATAGTGAAACAGAAAGATTAGAGGGAATTACAACAAATTGGGATAACTATATAGGATTACAATATACAGATAGAGGGAGAGTAAATGGAATTAATGGAGCAGTAGATAGAGACAGTTTTACAGAAGAGATATTTTTAAATGAGACAACAGAAGTTCCAGAAATAGAAAATTCAACAGAAATAACTAATACACAAACAATATCATATACAGTTCAAAGAGGAGATACTCTATGGGCAATTGCAAGAAGATATGGAACAACAATAGATGAAATTGTAAATATAAATAATATTGCAAACCCTAATTTAATATATCCAGGGGAAACACTTAGGATACCAACAAATTCTAACATAGAAGGAGAAGAAACAAGAGGAACAGGAGATATTATATATACAATACAAAGAGGAGATACTTTATCTAAAATTGCAAGAGCATATAATGTTAGCATATCTCATATTGTAGAATTAAATGGTATATCAAATCCTAATTTAATATATCCAGGAGAAAAAATTAGAATTACTGAAAGTGATGTAACAACTTTAAGACCAATAAATCAAAATACTTATTATTCTACATATACAGTTCGAAGAGGAGATAATTTGAGCAAAATAGCGAAAAGATTTGGGGTTACAGTAAATCATTTAGTAACTACAAATAATATTCAAAACCCAAACTTAATCTTTCCAGGACAAATTTTAATAATATAAATTAAAATATAAACAAACTTTATTTACATAATTTCATATTATATATAAAGCAATATGAAAGGAGGTAAATAAGATTTGGATTTAAAAGATAAAAAGATAGGATTCATATTAACAGGATCTTTTTGTACATTTCAAAAAGTAATACCTAAAATGAAAGAAATAAAAAAATTAGGAGCTAAAATAATACCAATAATGTCTTTTAATAGCTATAATTTAGATACAAAATTTGGAAAAGCAAAAGATTTTATAGAAGAAATAGAAGAGATAACTGAAAAAAAGATAATTCATACAATTCAAGATGCAGAACCAATAGGGCCTAAAAAAATGACAGATATAATGATTATTGCACCATGTTCAGGAAATACAATGGCAAAATTAGCATGCGACATAATAGATACGCCAGCAACAATGGCAGCAAAATCACATTTAAGAAATAATAGACCATTAGTAATTGCAGCATCTACGAATAATGGTTTAAGTGGGAATGCAGAAAACATAGGTAAACTGCTAAATAGGAAAAATTACTATTTTGTTCCTTTTAAACAAGATAATCCAATAACAAAACCAAGATCAATAGTATTTGATTCAGAATATATAATAAAAACATTAGAATATGCCTTAGAAGGAGAGCAAATAAGTCCAATATTAATATAGAAAACATATTGCACACATAAACAACTAGTGATATAATTACTTAAAATTGGAAGTGGTAATATGTATAGAAAAATTGTAGATTCACCAATAGGAAAAATAGAACTAATAGAAGAAAATGATAAAATAATAGAAATAAACATTTTAAAAAATATAAAAACAAATAGCATAAGACAAGAAAACACAGAATTATTAACAAAAACAGAAAAACAATTAAAAGAATATTTTAAGGGAAAAAGAATTGAATTTACAATTCCGCTAAATCCAAAAGGAACGAACTTTATGAAAAAAGTTTGGAATGAGTTAATAAATATACCTTATGGAGAAGTTAGAACATATAAAGAAATAGCAAAAAAAATAGGAAATGAAAAAGCTTCAAGAGCAGTAGGAATGGCAAATCACAAAAATCCAATTCCAATAATAATACCATGTCATAGAGTAATTGGTAGTAATAATAAATTAGTAGGATATGCATTAGGATTAGATATAAAACAATATTTATTAAATTTAGAAAGAAAGGAACTTAGTTAATATGTACGATGTAATAATATTAGGAGCAGGACCAGCAGGAATATCTGCAAGTTTATATACACGGAAGGGCTAATTTAAAAACTTTAATATTATATAATGAGGAATCAGGATTAGAAAAAGCCAGCCTAATCGAAAACTACTATGGATTTAAAAATGGAATTTCAGGAAAAGAGTTATATAATATAGGAATTGAACAAGCAAAAAATATTGGTGTAGAAGTAAAAAAAGAAGAAGTAATAAAAATAGAAAATAATATAGAAAACTTTAATATAATAACAACTAACAATAAATATGAAACAAAAAACTTGATACTTGCGACAGGAAACAAAAAAAACAAACCTAAAATAAAGGGAATAGAAAAATTTGAAGGAAAAGGTATTAGTTATTGTGCTATATGTGATGGCTTTTTTTACAGAAATAGAAGTGTATCAGTTTTAGGAAGTGGAAATTATGCAGTAGCTGAAACAAACGAGCTAATAAATATTGCAGATAACATAACAATATTAACAAATGGAGAAAAGGCACCAGAGTTTAGAGCAGATAATGTGAAGATAGATACAAAAGAAATAGAAGAAATAGATGGAGAAAGTAAAGTAGAAAAAATAAAATTCAAAGATGGATCTACTATAAAAACAGATGGATTATTTATAGCACAAGGAGTAGCAGGAAGTACAGAATTTGCAAAAAAATTAGGAATAGTAACAAATAAAGATAAAATAGTAGTAAATGAAAATATGGAAACAAATATAAAAGGAATATATGCATGTGGAGACTGCACAGGAGGTTTACTTCAAGTATCCAAAGCAGTATATGAAGGTGCAAAAGCAGGTTTAGAAATAATAAAAAGACAAAGAGGGATTTAGAGTAGAATATTCTAAATCCCTTCTATAAAAGGCTTAAAATATTCATGTCTTCTGGGATTTTACATATGAATTTCATGATTTTTTTACTTACTGGATGGATAAATTGTATCATATAGCTATGCAAAGCTTGTCTATTAATTAGTCTAGAAGAATTACCGTACAAAGTATCTCCTAATAAAGGATGGCCAATATAGCTCATATGTACCCTGATTTGATGCGTCTTACCGGTTTCTAATGAACATTTAACTAAACTATAATCTTTAAATTCATCAATAACTTTATAATTAGTAATAGCCATTTGACCATTTTCATCAACGCATCTTTCGATAATACTTCCAGGTTTTCTTGCAATAGGTAAATTAATTGTACCAAATTTCTTATTCAAAATACCTTCTACAAAACATAAATATTCTTTTTTAAAAGATTTTTTAAGCATTTGTTTAATAAAACATTCTTGTATATATTCACATTTAGCAAAAACACATAAACCAGAAGTGTTGGTATCTAACCTATTTATAGGTCTGATTTTCTTTTTTAAATTAATAGAATCAAAATAATATTTTATACCATTCGATAATGAATTAGAATAATGAAGTAAAGAAGGATGAATCGCAATTCCAGCAGGTTTATTTATTATTAAAAACCATTCATCTTCATATAATATATCTAGTTTCATTTTAAATGGAATTATATTAGAATTATCTTCATCATAATCTAAGCAAACTGTTATAATATCAAAAGGATTAACACTTTGTCTAGTATCAACAGGATTACCGTTTAACATTATTTTCTGTAATTTTATAAGTTTAGATCTTAGTCTTGCAGAAATACTAAAATAAGAACTTAGAATTTCATCTACATTTATATAGTTATCATCTTGCTTTATAATATATTTTAATTCCATATATACTCCTATAATAAATATAATTAATACATAATATATACAATTATATATTATTTTTCAATATACTTCAACTTGAAGAAAATGAACAAATCTGATAAAATATTAATATATTAAATTAATTAACACATATGGGGGAAAAATAACATGAGAATTAGATATAAAAAGTGGGCAAGACCAGAATTAGAAGCAAGTTCTTTTTATGAAGATAATCCAGAAGAATGGAAAGGAAAATGGAAAGAACATTTTGAAAAAAAGGAGTTTCCACTTATGTTAGAGTTAGGATGTGGAAAAGGACAATTTATATCAAAATTAGCATTAGAAAATCAAGATATAAACTATATCGCAATTGACTTAATAGACGCAATGCTAGGCTTAGCAAAAAGAAATGTTGAACAAAGTTATAAAGAAGCAAATATTGAACCTAAAAATATAATTTTAACAAGATTTGATATAGAGAGAATCAACCTAATTTTAGATAAAAAAGATGATATACAAAGAATATACATAAATTTTTGTAATCCGTGGCCAAGGGGAAAACACAGAAAGAAAAGACTAACACATACAAGACAGCTAGAAAAATATAAAGAATTTTTAAATGAAAATGGAGAAATATATTTTAAAACTGATGATGATGAATTATTTGAATCAAGTATTTTATATTTTGAAGAGTCAGGGTTTGAAATATTAAAAAGAACATATGATTTATATAAAGAACCAATATTTGAAAGAAACGTTCAAACAGAACATGAAATAATGTTCTCAGAACAAGGAATAAAAATAAAAGCATTAATTGCAAAAAGAAAAATATAAAGGGTGATAAGATGACAACAGATGAAGTAATTCAAAATAGCAACAACAAAGAATTTATGTTAAAAGCAGTATCTAGAAATGGAAAATTATTAGAATTAGCATCTCCAAAATTACAAAATGATAAAGAAGTCGTAATGCAAGCATTAGAACAAGATGCTGAAAGCTTAGAATTTGCAAGCAAACAACTAAAAAATGATAAAAAAGTAATTCTAAAAGGAGTAAAAGGAGCTCCTTGGACTATATGTTACGCATCAGAAAAATTAAAAGCAAATAGAAATATAGTAGAAGAAGCATGCAAAAATTACGGTCAAGCTTTATACTTTGCAAGTGAAGAACTAAGAGATGATAGAGATATTGTAAAAGAAGCAGTTTCTAATAAAGGAATAATTATAAAATATGCAAGTAGTAGATTAAGAAATGATAAAGAACTAGCAATAATAGCTATAAAACAAAACAAAGACGCATATCATTTTATTTCCAAAGAACTGCAACAAGATGAACAAATAAAAGAAATTATTAACAAATCTTAAAATTGAAATTAAAAAAAGTTTATGTTAAAATATAAGATATTAAAAACCTTAAAAATGCAAAAGGAGGAACGCAATATGAGAAAAATAAAGGTTAAGTGTCAAAATTGCAAAGGTACAGGACTACACCGGACAAATGTGAGAGGAGTAGCGCAAGAATGTAACCATTGTGAGGGAAAAGGTTTTTTGGAATTAGAAGAATTTCAAACAAAAGAAACTTTACCAAATGTAAAAGCAGTGATGATAAAAGAAAAAAACACAATGAGAAAAATCACATATTCACAGTGGTTAAAAGCTTAAAAGAAAACTGGTAAGAGTAAAGTAGATACTATTCTTACCAGTTTTTATATATAAATATATCATAAATACTTGTAAAATAAAAAAAATATTTATATAATATAATCATTAATAAGGAGGTTAGTAAAAAATGGCATTTATAGAAGAGATAAAACAAAGAGCAAAAAATGAAATAAAAACAATAATACTTCCAGAGGCAGAAGATATTCGTATATTGCAAGCAACTGAAAAAGTATTAAAAGAACAATATGCAAATATAATTTTATTAGGAAATGAAGCAAAGATTCAAGAAGAGGCACATAAAAATAATATAAGTATAGCAGGGGCTGAAATAATAGAACCAACAAGATCAGAAAATTATAAAAAATATGTTGAATTATTATATGAGTTAAGAAAAAATAAGGGAATGACAATAGAAGAAGCAAAAGAATTAGTAAAAGATCCAGTATATTTTGGAATGCTAATGCTAAAAGATGAAGAAAGTCATGCAGATGGATTAGTATCAGGAGCTATACATTCAACTTCTGACACATTAAGACCAGCATTGCAAATATTAAAAACAGCACCAGACACAAAGCTTGTTTCAGCATTTTTTATTATGGTGGTGCCAAATTGCGAATATGGAGAAAATGGTACATTTATATTTGCAGATAGTGGATTAAATGAAAATCCTGGTGAACTAGCATTAACAGAAATAGCAATTTCATCAAGTAAAAGTTTTAGACAATTAGTACAAAAAGAACCAAAAGTGGCTATGCTTTCATATTCTACACATGGAAGTGCTAATTCAGATTCAACAAGGAAAGTTATAAAGGCAACAGAGAAAATTAAGAAGAAACATCCAGATCTAAAAGTTGACGGTGAGTTACAATTAGATGCAGCAATAATTCCAGAAATTGCAGAAATGAAAGCACCAACAAGCCCTTTAAAAGGAGAGGCAAATGTATTAATATTTCCAGATTTAAATGCCGGAAATATAGGATATAAATTAGTACAAAGATTAGGAAAGGCAGAAGCATATGGACCACTTTGCCAAGGAATTGCAAAACCAGTAAATGATTTATCAAGAGGATGTAGCAGTGACGATGTTGCAGGAGTAATAGCAATCACAGCAGTACAAGCACAAATTTCTAATTAAATATTTCGTATATAATAAGGAGGTAATATATGAAAATATTAGTTTTAAATTCAGGGAGTTCATCATTAAAATATCAAGTAATTGATATGGAAACAGAAGAAATGTTAGCAAAAGGATATTTTGAAAGAATAGGACAACCAAATTCTTTTCTAACACATAAGGTAAATGGAGAAAAACACAAATTTGAACACATAGCTAAAAATCATGAACAAGCAATAAAATTTGTGTTATCAAGATTAACTAATGAACATTACGGAGTAATAAAAGATTTAGATGAGCTTGGAGGAATTGGGCATAGAGTCGTTCATGGAGGAGAAAAATTTAGCAATTCTGTAATTATTACAGATGAAGTTATTGAAGAAATTAGAAAATGTGTAGATTTGGCACCATTGCACAATCCAGCAGCAATATTAGGAATAGAGGCTTGTAAAAAAATTGTACCAAATATGAAAATGGTTGCAGTATTTGATACAGCATTTCATCAAACTATATCAAAAGAAAAATATATATACCCAATTCCATATAATTATTACAAAAAATATGGAATAAGAAAATACGGATTCCATGGAACTTCACACCAATATGTAGCAAATAGAGTTGCAAATTTGATAAATAAAGATATTAAAGAGTTAAAAATTGTAAATTGTCATTTAGGGCAAGGTTGTAGCGTATGTGCAATAAAAAATGGAAAATCAGTTGAAACAAGTATGGGGCTTACACCACTTGGAGGAATTCCAATGGGAAGTAGAAGTGGAGATTTAGATCCTTCCATAGTTACATTTTTAATGCAAAAATGCAACTTATCAATTGATGATATGAACTACATATTAAATAAAGAATCAGGATTATATGGAATTTCAGGAATATCAATAGATATGCGTGATATAGAAAACGAAATGTTATCAGGTGGAACTCATGCAAAACTAGCAATGGATAATTTTCATTATTTAACAGCTTGTTATATAGCAAGATGTGCAGTTGCAATGGGAGGAATAGATGTATTAACATTTACAGCGGGTATAGGAGAAAAAGGACCTATATCAAGAGAAGCAATTTGTGAACAACTAAAATTCTTAGGTGTTGAAATAGACAAAAAAGTAAATGATGTAAAAGGAGAAGAATTAGAAGTTTCTACAAAAGATTCAAAAGTTAAAGTATATGTTGTTCCAACAAATGAAGAATTAATGATTGCAAGAGAAACACTAAAATTAGTTAAATAAAAGAAAAATAAGGGAGGAATAAATTAAATGAAAATTTTAGTTTTAAACTGTGGGAGTTCATCATTAAAATACCAATTAATAAAAATGGAAACAGAAGAAGTTTTAGCATCAGGGAAATATGAAAGAATAGGAGAAAAAGAAGCTTTTATTACACACAAAGTAAATGGACAAAAAATACAAATAGAAAATCCAGCATATAATCATACAGAAGCAATAGAATTTACATTAAAACAATTAACAAATCCAGAATATAAAGTTATTGATAGCTTAGATGAAATAGAAGCTATTGGACACAGATTAGTGCATGGTGGAGAAAAAATATCAGAATCCGTATTAATTGATGAAAAAGTAGAAGAAGTATTAAAAGAATATTCAGACTTAGCACCATTACATAATCCAGCATGTATACTAGGAATAGAAGCTTGTAAAAATGTAATGCCAGGAAAGCCAATGGTAGGAGTATTTGATACAGCATTTCATCAATCAATTCCAAAAGAAAGATATATTTATCCAATTCCATATGAATATTACAAAAAATATGGAGTAAGAAAATATGGATTCCATGGAACTTCGCACATGTATGTATCACAAAGATTAGCAGAAATAGAAAATAAAAATATAGAAGATTTAAAAATTGTAACTTGCCATTTAGGACAAGGATCAAGTATTTGTGCAATACAAGGAGGAAAATCAGTAGACACCAGTATGGGACTAACACCTCTTGGAGGAATTCCTATGGTTACAAGAAGTGGAGATTTAGATCCATCAATATTATTATACATAATGAAAAAGGAAAAATTAACACCAGACCAAATGGAGAATATTTTAAACAAAAAATCAGGTGTGTCAGGAATATCTGGATTAGCACCAGATTTTAGAGTAATAGAAACAGAAAGTTATAATGATAATGAAACAGCTAAAATAGCTATGGAATCATTTAAATATGCAATAGCAAGTTATATTGCTAAATATGCAGTAGCAATGAATGGCATAGACTACATTATATTTACTGGTGGAGTTGGAGAAAACCAAATTAATATAAGAAAAGGAATTTGTGAACAATTAACTTTCATGGGAGTTGAACTTGATGAAGATGCAAACAATATGAGAGGAGAAGAAAAAGTAATTTCAAAGGAAATGTCAAAAGTAAAAGTTTATGTAATTCCTACTAACGAAGAATTAATGATAGCAAAAGAAACTAAAAGACTTGTGAAGTAATCTAAATATTGAAGTTGTTTTAAAGGAGGAATATATATGAAGTTTGATTTTGATGAATATAGTTTTAAAGATCAAATTGAGCTTATGAATATTAATAACCAAATGAAACAAAATCAATTACAAAATAACCAAAACATGGGATTTAATAATGATATATTATATAATTTTATAGAACAAGATAAAAACAATTAGTAAAATAAAATTAGAAAATATACAGAGGATGATTTTTTTATATGAAAAAAGTAATAATAGATTCACTAAAAAAATATAAATTAACTTCATTAATACATTTTATATTTATAGGACTAAATATATATTTATTAACATATCCTGCAAAAATAATAGGAGATATTGTAGATATGTTATACAATATCGAAGCAAACAAACAAAATATATTAAACAACATATATTACCTTTTAGGAATATGTGTTGTTTTATTGATTGTAAGAATGGTTTGGAAATATACAGAAACAATAATTTCAAGAGGATTTGAAAGAGATATAAAAATAAAATTATTTGAAAGATTTTTAAAATTAAAATTTAAAGAAATTCAGAACATTAAAAATGGAGAAATAATGTCTTATTTTGTTAAGGATACTAATGAAATAAGAAGTGCGGTATACAGAATTATATCTCATGGAGCAAGAATTGTTTTTACATTTATTATCGCAATATTTCAAATGGCAAATGGTGTAAATATATATTTAACAATTGTAACAGTGATTCCAATATTAATAGCAGCATATTTAATTGTGAAGATAAAAAATCAAGTAGAAAAAAGCTTTGCAAAAGCACAAGATATGTTTACATCCCTTTCTGAATATATACAAGAAAGTACAGACAGTATAAGAACAACAAAAGCATATGCTTGTGAAAAAACACAATTGGAAGACTTTATACGAAAAAACCGTAAAGTAAAACAAAGTGATAATACAGTAGATATATATTCTAATCTATTAACGACAACTGTTAATTTGTGTTTTGGACTTTGCTATTCAATTGCATTATTATTTGGAGGAAAATTAGTAGTTGATGGACAAATTACAGTAGGAGAATTAGTTACTTTTAATGGATATATAGGACTTTTTGTAGGACCAGTTAGTTGGCTTCCAACATTGATTGCAAGATTTAAAAGAGCACAAATATCATATAAAAGATTAAATAAAGTATTTGAATTAGAAACAGAAAAAATAAATGCAAAAGAAAAGAAATTTGAGAATACATTAAATGGTGACATTAGCATTAAGAATTTAAATTTTAATTATCCAGAAGTATTAGATAAAGCCTTGGAAAATATAAATGTAGAGATAAAAAAAGGTGAAACGTTAGGAATTATAGGAACGATTGGAAGTGGAAAAACAACTCTAATGAATTTATTAACAAGATTATATAGTATCCCAAGAGGAAAAATTATAATAGACGGAAAAGATATTAATGATATTCCAATAGAGATTTTAAGAGATAGCATTTGCTATATAACACAAGATAATTTTCTGTTTTCATCGACTTTAAAAGACAATATAAGTTTATTTAAAGAAGAGTATAGAATTGATGAAATAAAGGATAGTACTAAAAAAGCAGTTATATATGATGAAATAGCTAAAATGCCAAAAGGAATTGAAACTAAAATAGGAGAAAGAGGAACAGATTTATCAGGAGGACAAAAGCAAAGAGTAGCAATTTCGAGAGCTTTTTTGAAAAATAGCAGTATCTTAATTTTTGATGACACTTTTTCAGCATTAGATAACAGAACATCACAGACATTATTAGACAACATAAAAGAATTTTCAGGAAAAAAAACATGTATAATTATATCGAACAAAGTATCTGATGTGAAAAACAGTGATGAAATAATAGTATTAAAAGGCGGGAATATCATAGAGCAAGGAAAACATGAACAACTAATAAAAAATAATGGTTTATATAAAGAATTTTATGATCAACAATCAACAAAAACAGAATCTAGCATATTGGAATAAAGATATAAACAAAAGAAAGGAAAAAAATATGAAAAATCAGACAATTCATAGAATATTAAAAATGTTAAAGCCACAGAAAAAAGCGATAATTATAATATCTATATTAGCTATAATAATTAGCATATGCGAAGTTATAAGACCATACTTAATAAAAATAGTAATAGATGACTATTTAAGTGCAGGACTATGGCAAAAGGGAATTATGACAATAGGAACAATAGGAGCAATATATATAGCAATTGTATTAATAGGAAATATCTTAGATTTTATTGTAACAACAGCAACAAGCATGATGGGAGAAAACGTAATATATTCTATTAGAAATAAGTTATATAAATATGCACAATATGCGAATACAACATTTCATGATAAAACACCAGCTGGCACATTATTTGTTAGAATAACAAATGATGTGGAAGATATCACAACACTTTTTAAAGAAGTAATAACAACTTTTGTTAAAGATATAGTTATGATTATAGCTTTAATTATAATAATGGTATCTTTAAGCTATGAACTAGCACTATTATGTTTTGCAGTAATTCCTTTCGTTATATTAACATCTGTAATAATAACAAGAATAAGTAATAAAGTAAGAGAATATTCAAAAAATGTAAAAACGAAATTAAATGTATTTTTAGCAGAATCAATATATGGGGTTAAAATTATAAAAATATTTAATAGGCAACATGAAAAAGAAAAAGAATGTGCAGGGTTATCAGAAGAATTTTTTAAATCAAGAATACCAACAGCATTTACAGAAGGGTTTTTAATTGGGATGATGACTGTATTTGAAAATATAGGGGTAGCAATAATTGTTTGTGCAAGTGTTAATCATTTTTGGGGAATAAATCTTGAAGTAGGTGTTATATATGTATTTATTACATATTTAAAACAAATATTTGAGCCAATAAACCGTATAGTAGAAAATTTTGAAACTATACAAGAAGCAGTAGTATCAATAAATAAAATTTATGATATATTAGATAAAAAAGAATATTTAGAAGATTTTGAATCAGGTAAAAAGTTAGAAAACATCAAAGGAAAAATTGAATTTAAAAACGTATGGTTTGCGTACAAGGAAGAAAACTGGGTTTTAAAAAATGTAAGTTTTACAATCGAACCAGGGCAAAGTATAGCCTTAGTAGGGAAAACTCGGATCACGGCAAAACAACAATAATAAATTTAATTAATAGATTCTATGAAATTCAAAAAGGAGAGATATTATTAGATGGAGTAAATATTAAAGATATCAATTTAAGATATTTAAGGAAAAAAGTAGGAATTGTATTACAAGATCCGTTTATATTTGCCAAAAGTATAAAAGATAATATTCGGATTGGACGAAAATTTATCAGATGAATATATTGAAGACATTATAAGACTATCATCAGCAGAGGATTTTATAAATTCATTACCACATGGAATGGATGAAATTGCTAGTGAAAGAGGAAATTCATATTCAGCGGGAGAAAAACAATTATTAGCTTTTGCCAGAATATTTGCACATGATCCAGCTATATTTATACTAGATGAAGCAACGGCAAATATAGACACAAAAACTGAGCAATTAATACAAAAATCAGTTGACAAGATTTCAAAGGAAAAAACATCTATATTTATTGCACATAGATTATCTACAATTATAGATGTTGATAAAATTATTGTTCTAAATAATGGTGAAATATTAGAACAAGGAAGTCATAATGAATTGTTACAAAATAAAGATGGATATTATAGTAAATTATATAATGCATATTATGAACAATTAACAGGAGTACAACAGGTATAATATTATATAAAAAATTAAGAATTATTAATAAATAAGAAACCAAGAAGTAAAAAATTTTTGGTTTTTATTGACTTTTACTAAAATTTATGATTAAATATTTCCTACAAAGAGTTAGTAAAATTTAATTATGTAATTAAAGAGATAATAAAGATAATAAAAAATATAGTATAAAAACAATAGGAATTAGAGAAATAAACCCTGTTATAAATTTTAATGGCTCTAAAATTTTATAAAGGAGGTTTTATTTATGGAAGATGTACTAGCAAAAACGATTTTAACAGAATTGAGAGATTTTAGAAAAGAAAATAGCAGAAAATGGGAAGAGAACGAAAAACGTTGGGAAGAAAATAATAAAAGATGGGAGCAGAACGAAAAACGCTGGGAAGAAAACGATAGAAGATGGGAACAAAATGAAAAACGTTGGAAAGAAAATGATAGAAAGTGGAATCGAAGTAATAATCAAAGAAAAAAGGATAGAAAAGAGTTATTTGAAATTTTAAATACAATAGACAAAAGTATCACTAAACAATTTGATTACATGGAAAAATACATAGATAGCGGATATGATAAAATATTAGAAAATCAATTAAAATGTAATAAAGAATATATTCTATTGAAAAGAGAAATAGAAACTCAAAAAGCAAGAATGAATTTTCAAAATGTTAGAATAGATAGTTTAGAAAAATGGAGAGATGAGATTGGAGACAGTTTTGTCAAAATAAATTAAAATTACTAATAAATTTTAAAAATATCAAAAATATGTTTGACATTTTTTTGTTTGTATGATAATATATCAAAAAATGAAGGAATGGGAGTGAATTATATGCCTAGAAAAAAGAAACCAGAGCTAAATAGAAGAGAAAAAGCTATAATACATTTTATTGAGAAGCAAATAATGACACAAGGATATCCACCATCAGTAAGAGAAATAGGAAAAGCAGTAGGTTTAAGTTCAACGGCAACAGTACATAATTACTTATCTAAATTAGAAGAAAAGGGATATATAAAGAAACAAGATAAAAAAGGAAGAACTTTAAGGCTATTAAAAGGTGGTTCAGGAGAAGAAAAGAAAACATCAAGCAAAGATTTTTATACACAAAAAGAATTAGTAGAAGTTCCAATTATAGGAAAAATAACAGCAGGAGAACCGATATTAGCAGTAGAAAATGTAACAGATACATTTCCAATTCCAATTGATTTTGTTGGAAATTCAGAAAGCTTCATGCTGACTGTCAGAGGAGAAAGTATGATAGAAGCAGGAATTCTTGATGGAGATTATATACTTGTAAAAAAACAAAATACCGCAAATAATGGAGAAATTGTAGTTGCACTAATCGGAGATGAAGCAACTGTAAAAACATTTTATAAAGAAAAAGACCATATTAGACTACAACCAGAAAATTCTTCAATGAATCCTATTATAGTACCTACATGTGACATCTTAGGAAAAGTTGCAGGAGTATTTAGAAAAATGTAATTTATATTCAAAATATAAGAGTTTAGATTTTCAAAAATCTAAACTCTATATTTTTGCACACAAAAAATTCACATTTAATTTGTTGACAAATAATATAGAAAAATATAAAATATAATAATGCATACAAAACATATAATTTATATTATTACATAAACCAAAAACAATTATGAAAGGAGAAAAAGATGCTAAAAGTATTAAAAAATCTAAAAAAATCACTAGGTTCTGTAATAGCAATTGTAATATTACTTTGTATTCAAGCAGCAACAGACCTAGCATTACCAGATTATACATCTAAAATTGTAAATGAAGGTATACAATCAGGAGGTATAGAAAGCCCAGCACCAGATATTATATCAAAAGATAATATGGATACACTTTTATTATTTACAGAACAAGATAAAGAAATTTTAAATAATTATACATTAGTAGGTTCAAAACCAGATAAACATCAAGAAAAAGTAATTAATAAATATTTAGGAAAAGATTATAATGTAGAAAACAAAAATATCTATGTTTTGAATGAATTAGAAGAAGAGGAGAAAACAAATCTAGAAGGACTTATAGCTGGTCCAATTATAGAGATGACAACAATAACAAACGAAGAGACAGCAAATAGTTTAAAAGAACAAATATTATTAAATGTTCCAGAACAACAAAAAACATATTTAGAAAATATGTCACTTTTAGAAATAATTTCACAAATGCCAGAAGAACAAATGAATCAAATACTTAATGAAGCTACAAAACAAATAGAAAGTATGAGTGATTCGATAAAAGAACAAGCAGCTGTTGGATCAGTAAAACAAGTTTATAAAAATTTAGGAGTAGATACAGATAAAATTCAAAATGATTATATCTTTATGTCTGGATTACAAATGTTAGGTGTAGCACTTATAAGTATGATTTCAGCTGTTTCAATAATGTTCTTATCATCAAAAGTAGCAGCTAAACTAGGAAAAACATTAAGAGACAAAGTGTTCAAAAAAGTTATTAAATTTTCAAATGCAGAATTAAATGAATTTTCAACAGCATCATTAATTACTCGTAGCACTAATGATATTCAACAAATTCAACAATTAATCGCAATACTATTTAGAGTAGTTGTATATGCACCAATTATTGGTATAGGAGGATTTGTAAAAGTCATTACAGGTACAGATAACTCAATGGCCTGGATTATAGGAATTGCGATACTTGCGATATTATTTATTGTAGGAACATTATTTGCAGTAGCAATGCCAAGGTTTAGGAAATTACAAGATTTAGTAGATAAATTAAATGAAGTTTCAAGAGAAATTCTAACAGGTATACCTGTAATTAGAGCATTCAATAAAGAAAAGAAAGAAGAAGCTAGATTTGATAATGCAAATAAAGATTTAATGAAAACAAACATATTTGTAAATAGAGCAATGTCAATGATGATGCCACTTTTAATGTTCATCATGAATTCAATAATGGTATTAATAGTATGGGTTGGAGGTCATAATGTTGACCAAGGTGTAATGCAAGTTGGAGATATGATGGCATTTATTCAATATACAATGCAAATTGTAATGGCATTTTTAATGATATCAATGATTTCAATTATGCTTCCAAGAGCAGCAGTTTCTGCAAGACGTATAAATGAAGTTATAGAAAAAGAACCAAGTATTAAAGATAAAAAAGAAACAAAGAATTTTGATCCAGACAAGAAGGGATTAGTTGAGTTCAAAAATGTATCATTTAGATATCCAGATGCAGACACAGAAATATTAGAAGATATTAACTTTACAGCAGAACCAGGAAAAACAACAGCAATTATTGGTAGTACAGGAAGTGGAAAATCAACAGTAGTAAATTTAATACCAAGATTTTATGATGTAACAGGTGGAGAATTATGTATTGATGGTGTAAATGTAAAAGATGTATCTCAAAAAGATTTAAGAGATATTATAGGTTTTGTACCACAAAAGGGAATATTATTTTCAGGAACAATAGAGTCAAATATCAAATATTCTGATGAAAATATGTCAGACGATCAAATGATAATGGCAGCAGAAATTGCACAAGCAACAGAATTTATTGAAGGTAAAGAAAAGAAATATCAAGACCCAATTGCACAAGGTGGCGGAAATGTATCAGGAGGGCAAAAACAACGTTTATCAATCGCAAGAGCTATTGCAAAAGATCCAGAAATATTTGTATTTGATGATAGCTTCTCTGCATTAGATTTTAAAACAGATAGCAAATTAAGAGAAGCATTATCAACAAGAACAAAGAATAAAACAGTCATAATCGTAGCACAAAGAATAAGTACAATTCTAAATGCAGATAAAATAATAGTTCTTGAAGAAGGTAAAATGGTAGGAATGGGTACACACGAAGAACTAATGAAAAATAACGAAACATATAGACAAATAGCCTTATCACAATTATCAGAAGAAGAATTAGGCGAGAAAGGAGGAAAATAAATGCCAGGACCAATGGGAGGACCTATGAGAAGAGGTCAAACAACAGAAAAGCCAAAAGATTTTAAGAAAACCACTAAAAAGTTAATAAAGTCATATTTAGCTAAATATAAAATAGCGATAATTATAGTAATATTGTTTGCAATAGGAAGTACAATTTTTACAATTGTTGGACCAAAGATTTTAGGTAACGCAACAACAGAAATTTTTAACGGACTAATGAGTAAATTATCAGGTGGTTCAGGAATAGATTTTGGAAAAGTCGGACGGGATTGCATTAACTCTAATTGTATTATATATAATTAGTGCATTATTTTCCTTCGTTCAAGGATTTACAATGACTACTGTAACACAAAAAATCACATATAAGTTAAGAAATGACATAGCTATAAAAATAAATAAACTTCCTATGAAGTACTTTGATAAAAAAACTAATGGAGAAGTTCTATCAGTAATAACAAATGACATTGATACATTGAGCATGAACTTAAATCAAAGTATTACTCAAATAATAACATCTATTTGTACAATTATTGGAATTTTAGTAATGATGTTATCAATAAGTTGGCAAATGACATTAATATCATTAGTCATATTACCAATTGCAGGAATATTAGTGAAAATGATTGTAGGAAGATCACAAAAATATTTCGTAAAACAACAAGATTATTTAGGACATGTAAATGGTCAAGTAGAAGAAATCTATGGAGGATTAAATATTGTAAAAGTATTTAATGCAGAAGAAAAAGTAACCAAAGATTTTGAAAAAGCAAATAATGAGTTATATAAATCTGCATGGAAATCACAATTTTTATCAGGACTAATGCATCCAGTTGTAAATTTTATATCAAATATTGGATATGTAGGAGTTGCCGTTGCAGGTGGATATTTAGCAATAAATGGTACGATTACAGTAGGTAATATACAAAGTTTTATACAATATAATAAACAATTTACACAACCAATAAACCAAATTGCACAAATATCAAGTATGCTACAATCAATGGTTGCAGCAGCAGAAAGAATATTTGAATTCTTAGAAGAAAAAGAAGAAGTAATTACAGCAAAAGGAAACATAGATACATCAAAATTAGAGGGAAATGTAGAATTCAAACATGTTAAATTTGGATATGATGAAAATAAGATGATAATTAATGATTTTAATGCAGATGTAAAAGAAGGACAAAAAATAGCAATAGTAGGACCAACAGGTGCAGGAAAAACAACAATGGTAAAACTGTTAATGAGATTTTATGATGTAAACGATGGAGAAATCGATGTTGATGGTCACAACGTAAAAGATTTTGATAGAGGTGAGCTTCGTAAAATGTTTGGTATGGTTTTACAAGATACATGGCTATTTGGAGGAACAGTAAAAGATAATATTAAATATAGCAAAGAAGACGCAACAGATACAGAAGTAGTAGAAGCAGCAAAGGCAGCACATGTACACCATTTTATCAAAACACTTCCAAATGGATACCATTCACTGATAAATGAAGAATCAACTAATATATCAGCTGGACAAAAACAGTTATTAACTATTGCAAGAGTAATTTTGGCAGATCCAAAAATATTAATATTAGATGAAGCAACAAGTTCAATAGATACAAGAACTGAAATACAAATACAATCAGCTATGGATAATTTAATGAAAGGAAGAACTAGTTTTATAATTGCACATAGATTATCAACAATAAAAAATGCAGATTTAATATTGGTCATGAACCATGGAGATATTGTTGAACAAGGTACTCATGAAAAATTACTTGAAAAGAATGGATTTTATGCAGATTTATATAATAGTCAATTCGACGAGCTTTGATGGATGAAAAAGTAGAATATTTTGTAGCATATGAGAAAGAGCATTTTGAGAATATCTCCACGAAACACAAAGACCAAATGAAAAATATTATAAATGGTAGAAAATTTAATGTTAAGTGGGCTTTGCCACTTAAAGATTTTGAAATAGAAGTTAAGAAAGAAAATAAAGTATATGATGATTTATGATCATATGCTTTATTTTTATAAAAAAGAAAAATATTCTATTGACAATAAAACATATGTTCGATAAAATTAGCAAAAGGATGTGATATTATGAAAAATTTCGAAGTATTAGATACAAGAATAAACTATTATAACGAAGGTAATGAAGATTACATATCTTTGACAGATATGCTAAAATCAAAGGATGGTGAATTCTTTATTTCGGATTGGTTGAGAAATAGAAATACAATTGAATTTTTAGGAATATGGGAAGAATTGCATAATCCTAATTTTAATTATGGCGAATTCGCCATAATTAAAAGTCAAGCAGGTTTAAATAGTTACAAAATAAGTGTTAAAGAGTGGTCAAATAAAACAAATGCAATTGGAATAGTGGCAAAAACAGGAAGATATGGAGGAACTTATGCACATAAGGATATAGCCTTTGAGTTTGGAATGTGGATTAGCCCAAAATTCAAAATATATTTAATTAAAGAATTTGAAAGATTAAAACAAGAAGAACAAAAAGAAGTAGGATGGAATGCAAAGAGAGATTTAGCAAAAGTTAACTATAGAATACACACGGATGCAATAAAAAATAATTTAATACCTAAAGAATTAACTAGCAAGCAAGTAAATCTAGTATACGCAGAAGAAGCTGACGTATTAAATATGGCATTATTTGGTATGACAGCAAAAGAATGGAGAGAAAAGAATCCAAATAAAAAAGGGAATATAAGAGATTATGCAAGTATAAATGAATTAATATGTTTAGCAAATTTAGAAAATACAAATTCAATATTTATAAATGAAGGAATGCAACAATCTGACAGATTATATAAATTAAATCAAATAGCAATATCACAAATGAAAATATTAACAAAGGATAGTGAAACAAAATTATTAAAATAAAATGAAAAAGGAGAAAGTAAATGGAGGAAAGTTTAATTGAAGAAATAAAAGTATTAAATAGGGAAAATGATATGTTTGGAACTTATGATAAAGCTATGGCAATTTGTAATTTTTTACAATTAGAAAATAATAAAAAATTATTAGAAAAAAATAATTTAATTGCAATATATGGGGTATGGGGAAGTGGTAAAAGTTGTTTAATGAAAACAATAGAAAGTAACTTGCCTAAAAATGAATTTGAAACAGTATGGTTTGATACTTGGAAATATGAAAAAGATGATAATTTACCATATTCATTGTTAAAATTCATGACTAAAAATAAGAAAATTAATAGGCTTAAGGAAAATGGAAAAAATATACTAGAAACAGGATATAGTATATTAAAAAGTATGGCAAAAGGAATAGACATTAATTTAGGAATAATAAATATAAAGCCAGGAGAGGCTATAGATGAGGTGCAAAAATTAGATGAAGAAAGAGTAAAAAAGATAGAAGATAATAAATGCTTGTGGGAAAAAATAAATGAATTCGAAGAAGAATATAGTAAAATGACTTTTAATAACAAAAAATTAGTTATATTTTTAGATGATTTGGATAGATGTGAATCAGAAAATATTATTAATTTAATATCTTCTATAAAATTACTATTATCTGTAAATAAAAATATTATATTTATAATTGGAATAGATAAAAAAGCTGTTACTTTAGCATTGCAAAATAAATATAATAATGATTTTAACAAAGCAGATGAATATTTAGAAAAAATATTTCCTATTAATTTTATTATAAGCAATAATATAAATGTAGAAAATTTTGAAGACAGCATTGTTAAGATTATGAAAATTAGCCATGAGGATGCGAAAAAAATTGTAGATTTTTTGTCTAGTATTGCTTTTAGCAATTCTAGACATATAAAGAAAGTGCTAAGAAAATATATTTCAATAAAAGAATATTTAATAAGAAAAGATATTAACTTATGTAATATATATAATATTATTTTAGTATTGTATTTTATAATTATACACATTTTTCATAATGACGAATATAAATACTTATTATTAGAAAATAAGGAAAAAATTTATAATAAAATATTATTAATAAATTATGATAGAAACACAGGAAGAAAACTAGAAAATCAATTTGAGCAATATAATAAAAAGGAGTGTAATTTAAATTATAATAATGGAAAAAAATATGAAGTATTTAAATTATTAGTAAGGTTTTCTTCATATAAATTAACAATAAAAGAGTTAAAAGCAGCTAAATACCTTGAAGGAGGAGCATTTATAGAATATTATAATTGGCTTGGATTATTTGATGATTCTATTTGTAAGAATTTTATTGAATTTATTATGAGTAATACTAATTTTTTAGATACACTTTTTGAAAATGGAACATATAATGACAAAAAAGTATATAATATGATAAATGAAATAAATAATATTATATAATAAATTTCCTTCCCTCAAAGATGCACAACACAATTTGAAGTAGAAGAAGAAGGATAATAAAAAAGGTTTGCTAAATAAAGCAGGCCTTTTTTATTATTTAAAAACATTTGTAATAATTTTTTGAAAAACTATTGACAAAATAGAAATAAAATCATATCATGAATATATGAACAATTAATCATATATTCAAACAAATACAAATCAAACAGATATATATTCAAAAGGAAAAGACCTAATTTAGAAAGGAGGAAAATATGGAAGAAGAATTATTCGAATGTACAGTACTTCATGAAGACGTGGTAAATGAAGTAAAAAAGAAAATACCACAAGATGAAATGATTTATGATTTAGCAGAATTTTTTAAAGTGTTTGCAGATTCAACAAGAATGAAGATAATATATGCACTCATGGAAAATGAACTATGTGTATGTGACATAGCAAATATTGTCCAAACTACACAATCAGCAATATCTCACCAATTAAGATTGTTAAAACAAGCAAAATTAGTTAAATTTAGAAAAGAAGGGAAAGTAGTATATTATAGTTTAGATGATGATCATATTAGTCAAATTGTAAGGAAAGGTCGTGAACATATTGAAGAATTATAAATGTAATTTAAAAGGTTTAGATTGCGCAAATTGTGCAGCACAATTAGAAAATGCAATTCAAAAAATAGAAGGAGTTAAAAATGTGTCTGTAAATTTCATGACAGGAAAATTAATATTTGAATGTAGTGAAGAAGAAGAAAAAGAAATAATAAAAAAGGTAAAAAAAACCATTAGAAAAGAAGAACCCGATTTAGAAGTAGAAGGAATTTAATATATAGAAAGAGGATGCTTTATGAAAAAAAGAGGAATAAAAATAATAGTTGCCTTTGTTTTATTTATTATATCACTAGTAATCAAATTTCCAAATGAATGGTTAAACAATGGCATATACATACTATTATATTTAATTGTTGGATTAGATATTGTATTAAAAGCAATAAGAAATATTTTTAGAGGAAAAGTATTTGATGAAAATTTTCTTATGACAATTGCAACAATAGGTGCTTTTGCAATAGGTGAATTTCCAGAGGCAGTAGCTGTAATGCTTTTCTATCAAGTAGGAGAATTGTTTCAAAGTTATGCAGTTAATAAATCAAGAAAATCAATTGCAAGTCTAATGAATATTAGGCCAGATTATGCAAATGTAAAGCGAAATGAGGAAATTTTAAAAGTTAATCCAGAAGATGTAAATATTGGTGAAACAATAATTGTAAAACCAGGAGAAAAGGTACCATTAGATGGAACAATAATAAAAGGAAAATCTATGTTAGACACATCTAGCCTAACAGGAGAATCACTACCAAGAGCTGTAAAAGAAAATGATGATATATTAAGTGGATGTATTAATCAAAATGGATTACTAGAAATAAAAGTTACAAAAGAATTTGGAAAATCAACAGTTAGCAAAATATTAGATTTAGTAGAAAATGCAAGTAACAAAAAATCAAAATCAGAAAACTTTATAACAAAATTTGCAAAATATTACACACCAGCAGTAGTAATAATTGCTATATTTTTAGCAGCAATACCACCACTAGTAATAAAAGGTGCCGAATTCACAGATTGGATATATAGAGCATTAACATTTTTAGTTGTATCATGTCCATGTGCATTAGTAATATCAATACCATTAGGTTTTTTTGGCGGAATAGGTGGAGCATCAAAAAGAGGTATCTTAGTTAAAGGAAGTAATTACCTAGAAGCATTATCGGATGCTGAAATAGTAGTATTTGATAAAACAGGAACTCTAACACAAGGCGTATTTGAAGTACAAAAAATAGAAGCAGAAGGAATATCAAATGAAGAACTTTTAAAATATGCAGCATATGCAGAAAATTATTCTAACCATCCAATAGCATTATCAGTAAAAAAAGCATATAGAAAAGAGATAGATACAAAACTAATTTCTAATATAGAAGAATTATCAGGTCTAGGAATAAAAGCTAAAATACAAGACAAAGATGTGATAATAGGAAATGAAAAATTAATGAAAGAAAAAAATATTGAATACAAAAAATGTAGTGAGATTGGTACAATTCTCTATGTAGCAATAGATAACAAATTTACAGGATATATATTAATAGCAGACAAAATAAAAAAAGACTCAAAAGAGGCAATAATTAAATTAAAGAAAAGTGGTATAAGAAAGACAATTATGCTTACAGGAGACAGAAAAGATGTAGGAGAAAATGTTGCTAAAAAACTAGAATTAGATGAAGTATACACAGAGTTATTACCAGATGGAAAAGTAGAGAAAATAGAAGAATTGATAAAAACAAAAACAAAAAAAGGTAAACTAGTATTTGTTGGAGACGGGATAAATGATGCACCAGTGTTAGCAATTTCTGATATCGGAATTGCAATGGGAGGGCTAGGAGCAGACAGTGCAATAGAAGCAGCAGATATAGTAATAATGACAGATGAACCATCAAAAATAAATGATGCTATAAAAATATCTAAAAAAACAATGAAAATAGTAAAACAAAACATAATATTTGCAATAACAATAAAAATATTAGTATTAATATTAAGTGCATTTGGATTGTCTACGATGTGGGAAGCAGTATTTGCTGATGTAGGAGTATCAGTAATTGCAATAATAAATTCACTAAGAGCTTTAAAATAGGGATTGATAACAAATCCTTATTTTTTATATTATTAAAAGTTAAAATTTAATTAAAATAGTTGTCTTTCTAAATAAGTATGTTATACTTATTTACAATAATATAAAAATGAGGGTGATATTTTGAAAAAGATATTAATTGTAGAAGATGATCAAAAGCTTAGAAATGAGTTAAAAATATTTTTAGAAAAAAATGGATATGAAGCATTGACAATAGAAAAATTTGATAATTCAATACAAGATATATTAGATAAAAAAGCAGATTTAATATTATTAGATATAAATTTACCATATTTAGATGGAGAATATATATGTAAAGAAATACGAAAAATATCAGATGTTCCAATAATTATTGTAACAAGCAGGGACAATGAACTAGACGAGCTTATAAGTTTAAATAACGGAGCTGATCAATATGTAACAAAACCATATAACATACAAATACTACTTGCAAAAATAGCAGGACTTCTTAAAAGAAGTGAAAGCACAGCTACAAACCAAAACAAAATAAACTGTAAAGACTTTATACTAAATATTTCAAAAAGCATAATAGAAAAAGAAGAAAAGCAAATAGAACTTACAAAAAACGAATTAAAGATATTACATTTTTTAGTATTAAAAAAAGGACAAATAGTATCAAGAGATGAAATAATAAATTATTTATGGGACAGCGAAAGTTTCATTGACGACAATACACTAACAGTAAACATGACAAGATTAAGAAACAAATTAGAAGAAATAGGATTAAAAAACATAATAGAGACTAAAAGAGGTCAAGGTTATATATTAAAATAGGAGATAAATATGAGATTTAGAGATTTTTTGAAAGAAAATTTAATAACATTAATATTATTAATAATTGTACTAATTACAATAGAAATACTTTTAATGATATATTCTTTTAATATATTAATAAAAATATATATACCGGTATCAATATTACTAATATATTTCATAGGAATTTATATAATATATTATAAGAAAAAATCATTTTACAATAATCTACTAAATATATTAGATGATTTAGATCAAAAATATTTAATAACTGAATTAATAAATACTCCTGATTTTATTGAGGGAAAAATATTAAAAAATATTGTAGAAGATACAGGAAAATCAATGTTAGAAAATGTGAACAAATATAAATACATTCAGGAAGATTATAAAGAATATATTGAACTTTGGATACATGAAATAAAAATACCAATTGCAACAAGCAAAATGATTATAGAGAATAATAAAACAGAAGTTACAGAAAGTATAAATGAGGAAATAAATAAAATAGAAAACTATATAGAACAAGCATTATTCTATGCTAGAAGTAATACAGTCGAAAAAGATTATTATATAAAAAAAGTAAACCTAAAAGAAATTATAAATAATTCAATATTAAAAAACAAAGATAGTTTATTACAAAACAAAATAAATATAAATTTACATGATATAGAAACAAAAGTGTATACAGATAGTAAATGGTGTACATTTATCGTAAATCAAATAATCCAAAATTCAATAAAATATAGTAAAGAAGATAATAAAAAGATAGAAATTTATGCAATAGAGAAAAAAGAAAAAGTAGTTTTATATATAAAAGATAATGGAATAGGAATAAAAAAAGGTGAAATAACAAGAGTTTTTGAAAAAGGCTTTACAGGAGAAAATGGAAGACTAAATGGTCGTAAATCAACAGGAATAGGTTTATATTTATGTAAAAAACTTTGTAATAGACTGGGAATAGGTCTAGAATTAAATTCTGAAAAAAATATTGGAACAGAGGTCAGAATAATATTCCCTAGAAACAGTTTTATTGATATTAAATAAATCTTACAAAAATGTAATATTAATGTAAGAAAAAACAATTGCGTAATATAACTTCTTTTCGTATAATTAAAATAACTTAAAATACGAAAAGGAGTTGTTTTTATGAGTAATATATTAGAAGTTAAAAACATTGAAAAGTACTATGGAAATAAGGCTAATTTAACAAAAGCAATAGATAATATAAGTTTCAATGTAACAAAAGGAGAATTTGTAGGGATAATGGGAGCATCTGGTTCTGGAAAAACCACGTTACTAAATTGTATATCAACAATAGATAGAGTAACAGCAGGAAAGATAGTAATTGACGGAAAAGATATTACAAAATTAAAAGGAAACCATATAAACAAATTTAGAAGAGAAGAGCTAGGATTCATATTTCAAGATTTTAATCTATTAGACACATTAACATCATATGAAAACATAGCTATTGCCCTAACAATACAAAAAGTAAATCCTCGACAAATAGATGAAAAGGTAAAAGAAGTAGCAAAAAAACTTAATATAACTGACATTTTAAATAAATATCCATATCAGATATCAGGAGGACAAAAACAAAGAGTTGCATCAGCAAGAGCGATAATAACAAACCCTAAATTGGTACTTGCAGATGAACCAACAGGGGCATTAGATTCAAAATCAGCAAGGCAATTACTAGAAACATTTGAAAGCCTAAATCAAAATTTAGGAGCAACAATTTTAATGGTTACACATGATGCCTTTACAGCAAGCTACGCAGATAGAATTATTTTTATTAAAGATGGAAAGATATTTAATGAACTCATAAAAGGTGAAGATACAAGAAAACAATTTTTTGAAAAAATAATTGAGGTACAAACACTTCTTGGAGGTGATTTGAACGATGTTATTTAAGTTATCAATAAAAAATATGAAAAAAAGTTTTAAAGATTATACAATATATTTTTTGACACTTGTATTGGGTGTAGCAATATTTTATATGTTCAATTCACTAGATAGTCAACAAGCTATGCTTGAAGTATCACAATCAACAAGAGATATAATAAAATTAATGATAAGCTTACTTGGAATGGTATCAATATTTATAGCAATAGTACTTGGATTCTTAATTGTATATGCAAATAATTTCTTAATAAATAGAAGAAAAAGAGAATTTGGTATATACATGACACTTGGTATGGGAAGAAGTCAAATATCAAAAATCATATTAATTGAAACAATATTAATAGGTATAATTTCTCTAATTGTAGGTATTTTAATAGGTATATTTGCATCACAATTCATGTCAATACTAGTTGCAAAACTTTTTGAAGCAGATATGAGTGAATTTAAATTTGTATTTTCAAAAGGGGCATGTATAAAAACATGTGTATATTTTGCAGTAATGTATTTAGCAGTTATAATATTCAATACAATAACAATATCTAAATATAAATTAATAAATTTATTAACAGCAGTAAGGAAAAACGAGAAAGTAAAAATAAAAAATCCTGTTATATCAATTATAATATTTTTAATTTCAGCTATAATACTTGGATATGCATATTACTTGGTAACAGGAGGAATATATGAATTAAACACAGCAGATAAAGTCTTAAAACCAATATTAATGGGAATAGTAGGAACAATAGGAGTATTCTGGTCTTTATCAGGATTTATACTAAGAGTAATTCAATCAAGAAAAAAGATATATTTAAAAGGTACAAATATGTTTGTATTAAGACAACTTAATAATAAAATAAATACAACAGTTATTAGTATGACAGTAATTTGTTTAATGTTATTTATGACAATTAGTGTATTATCTAGTAGTTTATCAATACAAACTTCATTAGATTCAGAATTAGAAGAAATGACGCCAGTAGATGTAAATTTATATAAAACAGCTAATTTACCAGAAAGTCATGAAAATCCATATACAGGAGAAATTGAATACTATACAGAAGAACAAAGAGAAGATTCAAAAATGCCAGTTAGTTATACATTACAAACAAATGGATATGATATGAACAAATTAAAAGACGTTGTAGAAATTCCAATATATGCAATACCACAATGGACCTGGGAATATAGTTTAGGAAATTATTATGAAACAGCAAAAATACAATTTCCAGCACTTGCATATGGTACATCAGAAATGATTGTAAAAGTATCAGATTATAATAAAATAGCCAATATATATGGCCAAGAGCAATATACGTTAAATAATGATGAATATATTGTACTTTGTGATTTTGATAGTATGGAAGAAATAAGAAATTCAGCTTTAAAAGAGAGTTCAAATATAGAGATTAATGGAAAAACATATCATGCAAAATATAATGAATGTAAAAGTGGATTTATAGAAATTTCTACAAGTCATACTAATACTGGTATTATATTGGTTCCAGATAATTTCGACCTAAAAGAAGAGTGGAAAGAAAAATATTTTTTAGTGGCAAACTATAATTGTGAAACAGAAGAAGAAAAAGCAGAACTAAATAAAGACTTTGCAGATGGAAATAGCAATTATCTTCTAGAAAACTTATCAGAAAAAGGAATTGAATTAGATGGAATGACAAAAATAAGTATCATAGAAGCAAGTAAAGGATTAACAACAATTATAATATTTATAGCAATATATTTAGGTATAATATTCCTAATTGCAAGTGCAGCAATACTTGCATTAAAACAATTAACAGAAAGTTCAGACAACAAACAAAGATATACAATATTAAGAAAAATTGGATGTGATGAAAAAATGATAAAAAAAGCATTATTTATGCAAATATTCATATTTTTCATGTTGCCATTAGTATTTGCAATAATACATTCAATATTTGGAATAAAATTTATATTATCAATACTTGCAGTACTTGCAACCCCAGAAGAACTATTGCCATCAATACTTGCAACAGCACTAATCATAGGGGCAATCTATGGCCTATATTTCTTAGCAACATACATGGGAAGCAAAAATATCATAAAAGAATAGGATTTAGAGATAGAGTTTAATAAATATTAAATTAAATATAGCAAAGAGGAGGAAAGGATGGAAGAATTTAAAGAAAAAATACCAATGATCATAGCATTTGTGGTTGTTATAATGTTAATATTTGGAGCATACTATATTCTATTTGTATATAAAGATATTTATTACACACAAATAGATAATACAAAGATAGAAAAAATAGCTAGCTCAGATGATATGAAATATCAATATACTCTAATAGCATATGATAAAAATGGAAAAGAAAAAGAAATCCAATTAAAAACCAGTAGAGAGCTAAAAGAAGATGCATATCTAGAATTAGAAATAATGCTAACAAGAGGTGTTGTTAGCTGGAAAGAAGTAGAAGTAAACGAATTACCAGATAGAGTAAAAGAAAAAACTAATATTAAACAAGATTAAAGAGAAGAAATTTAATAAGAAAAGAGGTGGCAATATATGAAAAAGTTTATAAAGTTTTTTGTTATATTAATATTAATAACTCTAAGTATAGGATTACTTGTAATAGGTAATGGATATAATATGTACAAAAATGCAATTGAAGAAATTCCATTACAAGAAAAAGTAAAAGAAATACAATCAAAAGAAAACTATGTAAAACTTCAAGAATTGCCACAAATATATTTAGATGCAGTAATTTCAGTAGAGGATCATAGATTTTATAAACATGGAGGAATAGATATTATTGCAATAGGGAGAGCACTATTTAATGATATTAAAGCAATGAGTTTTGTAGAAGGCGGAAGTACAATAACTCAACAAATTGCAAAAAATGAATATTTTACACAAGAAAAAAAGATTACAAGAAAAATTGCAGAAGTATTCATGGCTTTTGAAATAGAGAAGAATTATAACAAAGATGAAATATTAGAATTATATATTAACACTATATATTTTGGAAATGGCTATTATAATATAAAAGATGCAGCATACGGATATTTTAAAAAGTCAATTAACAATTTAACAGATGGAGAATGGATAATGCTTGCCGGTATTCCAAATGCTCCATCTGTATATGCACCAACAGTAAATCCCGATCTTGCAGAACAAAGACAAAAACAAGTAGTTGATAAAATGGTTAAGTATGGATATTTGACAGAGGAAAGAGCAAATCAAATACTAAGAGAATAACAGGAGTGCTAATTGTAGTATAAGCAATTAGCACTTATATCCCCTTTATTTTAAAGAGAACTACCCCAAAAAAATAGTAGTTCTCTTTGTAGATATCATAGTAATTCTTAAATAACAACTTTTATGTAACATTAATGTATAAAATTACAATAAACTAATTGCATATAATATATACATATGATATAGTGTTGAAAACAAAAAGAAAGGGGATAAATATGATAAAAGTTAACAACTTAAAAAAGAAATTTATTAAATACAAAAATAAAAAAGAAAAAGAAGAATTTTATGCAGATAATGGAATAACATTTGAAGCAAATGAAGGAGAAATAATTGGAATACTTGGACCAAATGGAGCAGGGAAAACAACACTTCTAAGAATGATTGCAGGAATATTAGAACCAACAGAAGGAACAATTGAATTTGATGGATTAAATTATAAAAATAATGAAATAGAAATAAAACAAAATATAGCATATTTATCAGGAAATACAAAACTATATGATACTTTATCTACATATGAATTATTAAAAATGTGTAGCGACATATACAATATACTAAATGATAAAGCAGAAAAAAGAATCAAAGAAATATCAAAAATATTAGAAATGGATAATTTTTTATACAACAAAATAGGCAATTTATCAACTGGGCAGACTCAAAGAGTAAATATAGCAAGATGCTTAGTACATGACCCAAAATACTATATTCTAGATGAAGCAACAACAGGACTTGATATAATTTCTAGTCAAATAATATTAGACTTTATTAAAAAAGAAAGAGAAAATAAAAAAACTATACTTTATTCAACACATTACATGGAAGAAGCTGAAAATATATGTGATAGAGTAATAATGATAAATAAAGGAATAGTTATAAATTCTGGAACACCAGACAAAATAAAAAAAGATACAAACACAGGCAATTTAAGAGATGCATTTTTTGCAATGATTGGAGGTGTTTCAAATGAAGAATAATTTATGGAACATACTAAAAAAAGAATTAAGAGAATTATTTAGAGATAAAAAATCACTTGCCATGATGCTTATTATTCCAATATTCATACCGTTAATTATGTTGGGAATGTCTGCTTTATTTGAAGCACAAGCAAACAAAGACATAGAAGAATATAATAAAATAGGATTTGCATATGAACTAAGTCAAGAGGAAAAACAAATTGCAGAAGAAATGAATATTGAAATTGTTAATGGAACAGAAGAAGAATTAAAACAAAAATATGACAATGAAGAAATTAATTTATATATAACTAAAAATGAAAATAGATATATATTAAATAGCGATTCATCAGATACAAGTACATATGCCAAAAGTTTAATGGAAAGTTATTTTAATACATATAAACAATATTTACAACAACAATATTTACAAGCAAATAATATAAACTCTAATGAAGTTTTAAATATAATAACAGTAGAAGAAAATTTAATCGAAGAAGATAATTATTTTGTAAACTTTATTAAAAACTACGCGTTTTTATTTATAATAATGGCAATAACAGTATCTGCAACATATCCAGCAACAGATACAACAGCAGGAGAAAAAGAAAGAGGAACATTAGAAACACTATTAACGTTTCCAATAAAAAGCAAAGATATAATACTTGGAAAATTTTTAGGAGTAACAATATCCTCAATAATTACTGGTTTAATTAGTTTAGTTTTAGCAATTATCTCACTTATAATTGCACAAGATATATTTTCTATATATGAAGGAATGAATATAATGTTTACACCGGTTACAATAATTTTTGCAATAGTTGTAATAATTGCATATTCTTTTTTCATAAGTGGCTTATGTATTTCAATTGCAAGTACATCAAAGACATTTAAAGAAGCACAAAGCGCATTAACACCATTAACATTCTTATCATTTTTCCCTGGAATGATAGCATTTATGGTAGAAGTAACCGGAACTCCACTAATATCAATAATACCATTTTTAAATTATACTGTAATATTTACAGATATAAATAATGGGAATGTCAATATATTAAACATTGCATTAATGATAATTTCAACAATTGCATATATAAGCATAGTTCTTGCATATATAATTAGACAGTATAAATCAGAAAAAGTATTATTTTCAAAATAAAATGTAAAAAAGGATTTAGATAAAAACAAAATATCTAAATCCTTTTCATTTTTAATCACCACCGAAAATATCAAAAATTTCTCCTATAAAAGATTCTTTTTTTCTTTTATGGTGATATTTATCGTTTTTATAACTTTCATCATAATAATTATCATTATACTCTTTTTTAGAATAATTGCTATAATGCTCTTTATTATAACTTTCTTCCTTTTCTATCAATTTATCAAGTTCTCCTCTATCAAGCCAAATACCACGACATTCTGGACAATAATCAATCTCAACACCTTTTTTCTCAGCCATTAACAAAGTAACATCTTTACATACAGGACATTTCATATATACATACCTCCATTTCTTATGGGCAAATTATAATATCTAAAAGTAATTGAAGTAAAGAAAATACACAAAAAATTTACAAAACTATTGACAACTGTTATATGCTGTTATAATATACATATAACAGACACTAAATTAATATATTAATTATAAAAGAAAGGAGATTATTAATGAATATAATAATTAGCAACAGTAGTAGTACACCAATTTATGAACAGATAGAAATAGCAATAAAACAGGCAATATTTTCAAATGAATTGAAAGAAGAAGAAATGTTACCATCTGTTAGAGTAATGGCAAATGATTTAAAAATAAGTTTTTTAACTGTGAAAAAAGCTTATGATAAACTAGAAAAAGATGGATTTATAAAAACAATACCTGGAAAAGGAAGTTTTATTGCACCAAAAAACTTAAATTTAATGAAAGAAGAAAAACTAAAAGAAATACAAAATCATATAGAAGAAATATCAAAAATAGCTAAAATATCTGACATTACAGAAGATGAGATCATAGATTTATTTAAAATGATTTTTAAGGAGGAAATTTAAAGTGAAAAATAGTATTGAAATAAAAAACATATCTAAAAGTTATATAGGATTTCAATTAAAAAACGTTAATTTTAATGTACCAGAAGGAAGCATAGTAGGGCTAGTTGGAGAAAATGGCGCCGGAAAAACAACTACAATTAAGGCAATTTTAAATATTATAAATACAACAGGAGAAATAAAAATATTCGGAAAGGATAATAAAAAATATGAAAAAGAAATAAAAAAAGATATAGGAGTAGTTTTAGATGATAGCTTTCTTTCTGAGTATCTAACAGCCAAAAGTATTAATACAATAATGAAAGAATTTTATGATAATTGGAATGAAAAAAAATACTTTAATTATTTAAAACAATTTGATTTGCCTACTAACAAAACGGTGAAAGATTTTTCAAGTGGAATGAAAATGAAACTAAAAATTGCAGTTGCGATTTCACATAGTCCAAGATTATTAATATTAGATGAGCCAACAAGTGGCTTAGATCCAATTGTAAGAAATGAAATTTTAGACATATTTAGAAAGTTTATTGCAGAAGATGAAAAAAGAGCTATACTAATGTCAACACATATAACAACAGACTTAGAACATATATCAGACTACATTGTTTTTATTGAAAAAGGAAATATAATATTTAATTTATCAACAGAAGAATTATTAGAAAACTATGGAATTGTTAAATGTAGCAAAGAAGATTTTAAAAAAGTCGAAAACATAGATTATATTAAATATAAAAAAGAAAAGTATCAATATGAGATATTAGTACAAAATAAATATGAATTTAGAAAAAAATACAATATAGGTACAATTGATAAGCCATCAATTGAAGATATAATGCTATTTTATGTGAAAGGGGAAAAATAAATTATGAAAGAAATTAAGGGATTATTAAAAAAAGACTTACTAAACCTAGCTAGCTATAAAAGTACATTAATTATTGTAATAATATGTATTTGTATAGTCGGAAGTATGAGTCAATCAGCAATTAATTATATACCAATTATGATGACAACAATGATAGGAATGATAGCATTATCGACATTTAGTTATGACGAAATAGCAAAATCTGATAAATATATATTATCATTACCAACAAACAAAAAGGAAATAGTAATAGAAAAATATATTTTAGTAATATTTTCCATTTTAATAGGAGCAATATTAGGATTTATAATTACGCCAATCATAATAAATGCAATAAATTATTTTAATAAGGAAAATAGTATAAACATAGACTATAATCTATTACTAACAACAACAATAGGAGGAATATTTGGAATTTCGTTAGTAAGTGGAATACAAATACCTAGTATATATAAATGGGGAGCAGAAAAGGGAAGAATTCAAATGTTTATATTAGTATTTGGATTAATTGCAATAATAGGCGGAATAGGATATTTATTAGTAAAAGCAAACATAAACATTAATTTTAATATGTTTAATAATTTTTTAGATAAATTTGGGCTAACATTATTAATTGTAACATCATGTATAATACTCTATATATCATATAAAATAGCACATAAAATATATTTAGAAAAGGAAAACTAATTTTAAAAATTTACATAAATTTGACTTAAAATTAAATATTTGTTACAATATATACATAAAACCTAAGGAGGAATTGCAATATGAAATTACCAGTAGAAAAACAAGCGACCAAAATTATGAAACGGATAATAGGAGGAAAGTACGATGTAGAAGTATTCAGCGAGCTATATACGATTGAAGAACAGATAAGAAGAGGAATATATACTGCTGAAGAATTAGAAAAGTTGACTCCACTTTTTTATGAGTACACACTTGGGGAACAGCGGAAGTTAATATCACAAATAAACGAAGAACTTCTGATTGAGATTAAAAAAGAGGATAACTCTTATTTGCAGATTGCGAGAATATTAGAGGCTTTAAATGCTACCAGGGCAATTAAAAAAGTTAAGAAAACAAGCAACAAAATTAGATTTTGCCTTGAATATCACAATTTAGCAGCAATTGGATATACTGATTCAATTAATACACAATTTAAAATAATAGCTCTACTGGACAGAGCCTAACTCTGTAAAAGAAACCAACCTTGTAATTGAGGCTGGTTTCTTTTATCATCTTATACTTATTTATTAATTTTCAATATTTTACTAAACAACCAATTTAGAATAACAAAATTAATAATAATAATAACAAAAATATCAAATATATAATCTTTAATAATATCTAAATTAACAATATTAAATAACGGAGAACCTATTGTCAAACCTAAAATAAACAAAACAATCATACAAATTGCAAGCACTAATCTATAAATAGAAAAAGGCAATTTTGAATGTTCACTTTTTCTTGACCTAGTCAATGTGAATAATAACGCTAATCCACTAATACCAGTTGAAATTACACATAAACTAGAAAAATACTCTTCTGCTATGAATCCAAACTTATTTAATAAGGTTAAAGCAAATATAGTTATAACATTAGTAAGTGCCGTTGGAAAAGATTTTGATATAACATTTTGCAAAAATTTTCCTCTAATTCTTTCTTTGTTTGGCTCTAATGCTAACATAAATGAAGGAATACCAATTGTTGAAACACTAATCAATGACAATTGTATAGGTTCAAATGGATATTGCTCAGCCATAAATAAAAACATTAAAGCAAATATAGTAGAATATATAGTTTTAACTAAAAATAATGAAGCAGATCTTTGAATATTATTAATAGTTCTTCTTCCTTCTGCAACAATTTTTGGCATTGAAGCAAAATCAGAATTTAATAAAACCAATTGAGAAATATTTTTAGTTGCATCACTTCCACTTGCCATAGCAACACTACAATCAGCTTCTTTTAATGCCAAAACATCATTAACACCATCGCCAGTCATAGCGACAGTTCTATTATTACTTTTCAAAGACTTAATAAGTGATTGTTTTTGAGTAGGAGAAACTCTACCAAATATAGTATAATTTATAGCTATATCATTTAAATCCACATTATCCTCAACAGTTGACATATCGATATATTTATCATAATTTTTAACACCGACATTTTTGGCGATTTTTGAAACAGTAACAGGATTATCACCAGAAATTATTTTAATATCAACACCTTGGGATTCGAAATATGATAAAGTTTTATTTGCATCAGGTCGAATTTTATCAAGTAACAGAATATATCCTAATAAACTAACATTATCAGGTAAATCTCTTTTATTAAAATCATTTTTTGAGTGTGCTAAAACCAAAACTCTGTAATCCAAAGAATATTTTTCTATTTCTTTCCTATATTTTTCAAAATCTTTTTTCAATACAAATTCAGGTGCACCAATAATATATGAACCTATATTCTTAAAATATATTCCAGACCATTTCTTATCAGAAGAAAAAGCAATTTTATTTATTGGTTCAAATTTATTTGATATATCAGAAAAGTAATCTTTAATTGCTAAAATAGTAGAGTTTTCATCTTCTGAAAATTTAGATATATTTGCTAAAATATTTTGCATATTACTTTTATCAGTATTTATACAAACAAAATCTTTCACTTCCATAGAACCTTCTGTTAAAGTACCAGTCTTATCTAAACATAAAGTATCAACTCTTGCTAATGTTTCAATACAATATAAATCTTGAACTAAAACTCTTGATTTTGAAAGTCTAATAACACTAATTGCAAGAACAGTACTTGTAAGAAGGACAAGACCTTCTGGTATCATTCCAATAATTGATGCAGCAGATTGCACAACAGCATCTTGAAAAGTTACTCCATCAATATTTAGATGGCTATAAAACATACAAATACCAATAGGAACAATCACAAAGGTAAGTATCTTTATAATTTTATTTAATGAGGTCATAATTTCGGATTTTACCTTTTTAATATATTTAGTACCACTAGAAATTTTTGCTGTATAATTATCTGTTCCTATATGTTCTACTTTGGCAATACATTTTCCACTAACTATATAACTTCCAGATAAAATAGTATCACCTTTTTTCTTAGTAATACTATCTGGTTCACCAGTGATAAAAGATTCATTAACTAGAACTTCACCATCTTGAATAATACTATCAGTTGGAATTTGATTACCTGTATGAAATTCAACAATATCATCTAAAACAAGTTCATATATAGAAATATTTTGTTTTTTAGAATTTCTAATTACATTAACTTTTGAAGTAGCCATTAAAGATAATTTATCTACAACTCGTTTAGAATGTATTTCCTGAATCGTACTAATTGCAGTATTTATAATTACTATAAATAAAAACAACATATTTCTATATGATCCAACTGCAAAAATAGCAACTGCAAGTACTAAGTTTAATAAATTAAATAATGTAAAAAAGTTTTCATATAAAATTCGTTTAACACTTTTTGTCGGAACAGTAGTATCATGATTTACCAAATTATTTTCTATCCTATGATTTACCTGTTCATTAGTCAAACCTTTGCTAAAATCAGGAGTGAACCTATTATTATTCGACATTTTAAATCACCTTCTTAACAAGAAAAATTCTAGCACAAAAAACATAAAAAGTCTATTAAAAAATTATTAAGAAATAAATTATTTATATTAAAACTAATATAAATTTCAAATAAAAAAATAATTGACATAAGGAATTATCCAAATATCAATTATTTTTTCAAGTTCCCTAGCTTTTTGTCTATTAATACTAGTACATAAGAAATGACTAAAATAAAAATAGTCATTATGATTAGAAATTTTGCTACGCTTATATAACCAATTTGATTATAATCTAAAAAAATATAAGCAAAATCCATTGATCCACCAATTCCATAAAATCTACCACCATTTAAACTATACGTATATACATATATAATATAATTTAAAGGTATAAATAGCCATATTATTGGATAAAACCACTTGAAATTACCTTTAAAGTCGAATAGAAAATAATCCAATATAACTAATAAAGGAGAAATTACATGTACTAATAAATTTGCCAAATATCGATTTTCGAAATTATAGTCCATCTGAAAACCATAAGGCATTAGAGCTATTTGATACATTATAGCCGTTATAAGTATACATATAACAATTCCGCCTTTTACTACATAATATACTTCACTTTTCCGATAATTTCTTTTAAATAATATAGATATAATAATAGCGGTAAAAGCAATAAGACAAAGAATATTGCTCTGTAAAGTATAGTATGAAAGAATAGAGATTATAGATTTAGTATTAATAATATTAAGAATTATACCAGCTAAAAGACTTAAAAGAACTAGGAACTTGTAGAATAAAGAACTTTTCTTTTCTATCATAGCCAGCTCCTCCTTGTGTACATAATATTATATATTAGTTTTAAGTATTTGTAAATTAAAATATTAAATTTGTTGAAAAATAAATACTTTATTTGATATAATAGTGAAAATTAGAATTGGAGGAAACAATGGGAGAAGTAAAATGGACAAAAGAACAAGAACAAGCAATATATGAGAAAGGATCAAATATATTAGTTGCAGCAGCAGCACGGAAGTGGTAAAACAGCTGTACTAGTAGAAAGAATAATTAATAAAGTATTAAATGAAAAAATAAATATAGATGAAATATTAGTAGTTACATTTACGAATGCAGCAGCTTCTGAAATGAGAGAAAGAATATTAGATGCAATATATGAAAAATTAGATAAAGAACCAGAAAATGAAAACTTACAAAAACAAATAACTTTATTAAACAAAGCTAATATATGTACAATAGATTCTTTTTGCCTAGAAATAGTAAGAAATTATTTTTACGAATTAGAAAACATTTCTCCTAATTTTAGAATTGCTGATACATCAGAAATAGAATTATTAAAACAAGAAGTAATAGATGATATATTTGAAGAAAAATATGAAAATGAAGATAAAAGCTTTACAAGGCTAATTAACACATATACAAGTTACAGAGATGATTCTCCTTTAAAAGAATTAGTATTAAAAATATATTCATATATACAAACTAACCCCTTCCCAGAAAAGTGGTTAAATGAGAAAATAGAGATGTTTAATTTAAACAATAAGTTAGAAGAAGATTTCGGAAAAACAGTATGGGGAGAAGTATTACTACAAGAAATAAAAGAAACAACAATAGATAGTATAGTTACATTAGAAAGAATTGAAAAATATTTAAGTGTAGAACCAGAATTAGAAAAGTTTTGCCAAACTATTAAAAAAGATCTAGAACAATTAGAAAGTCTAAAAGAAAGTACAAGTTCATGGGATAAAGCATATGAGATATGCCAGAAGTCAGAGTTTGTTACATGGCCAAGAAAAAGCAGTAATTTAGAAATAAAAGAAAAAGCAAAAGAAGCAAGAGATGAAATAAAAGAAAAGATAAAAAACATATCTGCAAAAATATTAAATTGTACATCCAAAGAAGCAAATCAAGATATTTATGATATGTATGAAATTTTAAAAAAATTAAAAAATTTGATATTAGAATTTAAAGAAGAATTTTCCAAAAGAAAAAAAGAGAAAAATATAGTAGATTTTCATGATATAGAACACTTTGCATTAAATATTTTATTAAAAACAGATGAAAATGGAAACATTTTCAAAACGGAGATAGCTAAAAAATACGAAAAAAAATTTAAAGAAGTTGCAATAGATGAATATCAAGATAGTAACTTAGTACAAGAGTATATATTAACAGCAGTTTCTAATAATAAAAACATATTTATGGTAGGAGACGTTAAACAAAGTATATATAAATTTAGACAGGCAATGCCAGAATTGTTTCTAGAAAAATATGAGAAATATAAGAAAAAAGAAGATAAAAAAGAAGAAGACAACCTAAAAATACAACTATTCAAAAACTTCCGTAGTAAAGAAAACGTTTTAAAATTCACAAACAATATATTCCAATGCATTATGAGTAAGCAATTAGGTAATATATCATACAATGAAGAAGAATATTTGAATTTAGGTGCAAATTATCCTAAAATAGAACAAAATCAGAAAATTGAAATAAACGTGATACAGACAAAAGAAATAGAAAACAAGGAAAAAGTATATATAGAAGAAAATAAAGAAGACTTACAAAGTGATGAACACATAGAAGATATAGAATTAGAAGCAAGATTTGTAGCTAATAAAATACAAGAATTAATAGAACAAAAATTTCAAGTCTATGACAAAAAGAAAGAAACATATAGAGATATAAAATATAAAGATATAGTAATCTTATTAAGAGCAACATCAAAATCAGCACCAATATATGAACAAGAGATATTAAATTTAGGAATACCAGTATTTTCAGATAGCTCACAGGAATATCTAGATTCAATAGAAATACAAACAATAATGAGTTTATTAAAAATAATTGATAATCCAATACAAGACATACCACTAGTAACAGTTCTAAGGTCACCGATTGGAAGATTTACAGACGATGAATTAATACAAATAAGAATAAATGATAAAAAAGATAATTTCTATACTTGTATGCAAAAAGCAATGCTATCTAGTGATGAAAAATTAAAAAATAAAATACAGAACTTTTTAAAGAATTTAGATAATTGGAGAAAAGAACAAGAATATTTAGCATTAGATGAACTAATATGGAAAATATATTCAGATACGGGTTATTACAATTATGTAAGTTTAATGCCAAACGGAATATTAAGACAAGCAAATTTGAAAATGTTATTTGAAAGAGCAAAACAATATGAATCTGCAAGTTTTAAAGGATTATATAATTTCATTCACTTTATAGAAAAAATACATTTAAGTAGTGGAGATTTAGGAGCAGCCAAAATTATAGGAGAAAATGAAAATGTAGTTAGGATAATGAGTATACATAAAAGTAAAGGTCTAGAATTTCCAGTAGTTTTCTTATCTAGCACAGGAAAACAATTTAATTTAATGGATTTAAATAAAAGTATATTATTACATCAAGAAATGGGAATAGGAGTAAAATATATAGATTATGAAAAGCAAATACAGTATGATACTTTGAGTAAAGCAGCAATAAGGAATAAAATATTTGTAGAAACACTTTCAGAAGAAATGAGAATATTATATGTTGCACTAACAAGAGCAAAAGAAAAACTAATTATCACAGGAATTGAAAAAGACTATGATAAAGTAATAGAAAAAATGAATCAACAAATAGAACAATACCCTAAACAAGAAAACAAAATTAATCCAATATTATTAAAAAAATATAAAAAATACTTAGATTGGATATTACTGGTATATTTATATGAAAAAGAAAACATAAAAGATTTTACTGAGTTGAAGTTATACAATAAAACAGGATTATTAAAGAAACTAGTAAAACAAGATAAAGAAGAAACAGATATAGTAGAAATATTGGAAAACAAAAAAACTCAACAGGAAAAAATAGAAAAAATAGGAAAAATTATAGAAAAAAAATATAAATATGAAGATTCTAGCTTAATTCCTAATAAAACAACAGTAACAGAATTAAAAGAACTGAGCAATAGAAAAATAAGAAAAGAGATTAGTTTTGATGTACCAAAATTCATGAAAAACAATATACAAGAAAAGCTAACAGGAGCTCAAAAAGGAACAGTTTTACATTTATGTATGCAAAAATTAGAATTGGGTAAAAAATACAATTTAGAAGATATAAAAGAATTGATAAATAGCCTAAAAGAAAAAGAAATAATAACTAAGTTAGAAGCAGAAAATGTAAATATGAATGCAATTTTTAAATTTACCAAATCTAAAATATGGGAAGAACTAAAAAATGCAATAGAAATTCATAAAGAAGAGCCTTTTTATATGACAATCCCAGCAAAGGAAATATATAATAAAGAGCTAGAAGAAAAAATATTAGTACAGGGAATCATAGATCTTTATTATATAAATTCAAAAAATGAATTAGTATTACTAGATTATAAAACAGATTATATAGAAAATGATGAAAAAGAGTTAATACAAAAATATAGTAATCAATTAAAATTATATAAAAAAGCATTAGAAAGTTCGTTAAACAGAAAAGTTGATAAAATATATATTTATTCTACTTATCTAGGAAAAGAAATAAAAATATAGAAAAAGGAGGAAAAATTAATTTTCCTCCTCAATTTTTTAAGGTATCAATTTCATTTAACACCTAGGACACTATAAGAGTGACAGACTTGTTAGAAACGAAAGACATAACAACACGAACATTGTATAAAGCGCTTACTGCAATTGATAAAGCATTTATCCGCATCCGAACATTCTCAGATGAAAGAAACGGAATTGTAGCAGATTCTCTAAACATTGCTTCGATTTTATTTAGTGTAACAGAGTTAACACTATTAGAAAAATACATAGTAACAAGCATTTTTTCAACAAGAATGTTTGAGTTTATTTGCTGCAAATTGGGTAAAACCAACTCCTTTGATAAATGTTTAACAGTTACATTAACCACAGAGTTATTCTTACAATGTGGTGTTAAAGAAATTAATTTTGATGTCATAATATGACCCCCTTATTAATTAATACATGTTGATAGTGTCTAAGAAATTATACCATATTTTACATAATTTTTCAAACTTAGAATAGAATTCTAGAAAAATATTGAAAAATAGAGGATTTTTTGATATAATATAAAAGATTAAAATTTAGGGGAGATAAAAATGGATAGATTAAAAACGTTTCTAAAATACGCTCTATGGATAATAGGATTTTTTATATTATCAAACTTTTTAATATATGTAGGACTTAATTCTAGTTATAGAGACATTGAAAGAAAAGATAATATTCAAGAAGTAGAAGTATATCAAGCAGAAGCAACAAAAGTAAATGGAAGAATAAGAGGACTTATTCAAAATAATAATGAGAAAAACTTGGCAGGTAAATATTTAGAAATAGAATTATATTCAAAAAGAGATATTTTTTTAGGCAGAGAGTATATTCAAATCGAAGATTCAAAACAAGCAGAACCACAAGCGTTTGAAGCTCTATTTAAATTACAAGATGTTGCTTCATATAAAATAAGTATTGTAGATAAAAAAGAAGATGGTGGAGAATTGGAATTACTCCCAAAAGATTTAACAACACAAGAAATTATAGTATTAACAGCATTTACATTTTTAATATTATGGTAAAAAATACTGATTTAGAATCAGTATTTTATTATTTTATAGGGTTTACATATAAAGTATGATTATGTGTGTAAATTACCATACCAGGCTTTGCTCCATTAGGTTTTTTTACATATCTTACTTCACAATAATCAACAGGAACATTTGAAGAGTTTCTAGCTTTGCTATGTAAAGCAGCGATTTTAGCACACTTAACAAGCACATCATTATTTGGAATACCTTTATGAGAATCTAATTTTAAAATAGCATGACTCCCGTGAATATCTTTTGTATGAAACCAGATATCATTTTTAGATGCATATTTTAAAGTTAGATAATCATTTTCTTTATTATTTCTACCAACTAAAAATTGATATCCTTCAACAGTATATTTTATTGGATTAAATGAAACATTTTTATTTTTAGTTAAAGAAGATTTTTTTATCTTATCTTTTTTATTATTAGAAAAGCTTTTTACCTTTTCTGAAAAAATAACATTTTCAGAGATTTCTTCAAATATAGAATAAACTTCATCCAAAGAAGTTGCAGATTCTAGTTCATAGACAACACTTTCTATATAATCTAATTCTCTTAATGTTTCATTTTTCTGCTTTGTAACAATTTCCAAAGTGTTTTTTAACTTATTATATTTTTTAAAAAAACGTTTACTATTTATAGAAGGAGAATATCTATTATCTAACTTTATTGTTATTTTATTATTATTATCATAATAGTTTTCAAGTGTGATTTCGGAAATAGGTATATTTTCTATTCTATATAAGTTTGCAGTAATCAATTCTCCATAAAGTTTATATTTTTGCATATCATCACATTCTGAAAGTTTCTTATTCATATTATCAAGTCGTTTCTTATATTTGTTTAAAACACTCAATATCATTTTTAAAACACTATCTCTATAAATTTTAAATTCCAAAATACTCTCTTTTTCAAAATAAAAATCATCTAAACAGAAATTTAAGTGAAATACATTTTTAGTCTTTTTAGTTTTGGATAAATAGTAGTCGTTTTTATTATTATTTAATTCAATAAATTTAAAATCCAAATTACTAGTATCATTTTCAAAAACAATATCTTTAATATAATCATACAATTTTTCCAAATTTTCATCATTTAAATTATTAATTTCTAAATCCTGTAAAATACCACTAATAAAACTTTTACTAAATCCATTAAAAACGGTACTAATTATTAAGGGTAAATTTTCCAAAGTAATTTCATCAGGAAGTAGTTTATAAAATTCAGAAAAATTAGAGCAATTTAAGAAATTACTTTTATCGATAATGGGAAATGCGTATTTTTGATGTGGAACTATATTTCTAACACTATTTTCTTGATATATATGCCTCATACTATCTATTATAATATTTTGATCATCTAAAAGAATAATATTACAATGTTTTCCCATCAACTCTATAATTAACTTTTTAGAAACAATATCATCAAGTTCATCAAAGCCTTCAAACTCAATAACAATTACTCTTTCTAAATTATTAGTAACAACATTTTTAATATGTAAGCCTAATAAATGTTTACGAAGTACCATACAAAAATTAGGAGCAACTGTAGGATTAGGTTTTGAGTGAGTTGTTAAATGAATACGATAGCTGCTAGAATCTATACATATATTAATTAAATAATTAATTTTATTTAAATAACAACCAATCAAAACATTATTTTTATTTGGTTGAAAAATTTTATCTATTCTAGCCCCTGAAAGATTTTGCAATTCAGAAGCAATCATCTTTGTGACAATACCATCAAACGCCATAATATATCCAACTCCTATAATTTATTTTAAAAAATTATTGATTTAAATGCTATTAAAGTATATAATAAAATCATTAATAAATCAAATGTTATAAGGAGGATTTAAAGTGGATTTAGATAAAATATATGAACTAATAAATAATATACCTATAAATGAAGAAAATGAAGAACTAATTGATAAAATAAAAGAAGATTTATCCATGGGAAATTATAAAAATGCAATGGATAAAATGCAAGAACTAAAAGAATTAGATGCCAATAAAGAAAATAAAAGAGTATCAACCAAAAAACAAGAAAAGGAAGATAAAACGATTTATCCTAAGTTACTAAGTAATATTGAATTAGAGCATGTATATATGGGACTGTTATTAAGCAATCCTAAATATATAGTAAAATATTATTTCCTATTTGATGAATGCTATTTTGAAGATAGTGAGATATTAAATATATATAAAAGTGTACTATTTACAGAAGGTGGATCATATACCCCGGAAATAGCAAAACAGGGATTCAATTTTGCAAGAGAAAATGAACAAACATATAAACTAAAAGGTGAATTAAAACAAAAAGTTGAAAAAGAAAAACAAAAATATAACATGGAAAAAATATACTTAGAACTAAAAAAATTATTTGTTCTAAGAAAAAACTATCTAGCAATACCGATACAGGCAATACAAGATAAAGTAGTTGAAATTAGAGAATATGAATTATATGACAAAATGTCTGTTGAAGAAGTAGAAAATGCAGTAGTACAAGTTAGTGATACAGAAAAGTTTAAAAGAGGTATTTTGAATAAAGGATTAACAAGTTTTCTAGAGCTAGGAGATAATAACTTAACAAATGGTTTACCATTGCCATTTCCTATACTTACAGAAGTATTTAAAGGAATACGCAAAGGTGAAACTATGGCTTTTGCAATGCCATCAAATGCAGGAAAAAGTAGATTTACAACAGATGTTGCGGCACATACAGCATTTGTTCATCAAAAAAAAGTTTTAATAATTTCAAATGAAATGTCAGAAGAAAAAATGAAATTATGCTTAATAACAACAATTTTAAATAACAAAGCAATACAAGAATTACATGGACAAAAATTAACCAAAACAGAAGGAGAATTATTAGAATTCCAATTCAGACCAGATGAAGGAAAAAATGTAGAAGTAGATGAAAATGGTTTTGTGAAAAAAGGAGAGAAAGAAAAACAATCAGATTTTATAAAAAGATTAATGGAAGTTTCAAGCGAGTTTAAGAAAACAATATATGTAACAGATTGGGTCAACAAACAAATAAATAACTCAATATATTTTATTAATATTACAGATCATACAAATGACGAGTTGAGAAAAGTAATTTTAAATTATTATTACAAAGAAAAAATAGAATATGTATTTTATGATACATTAAAAACAGATACAGCAAACATAGGAATAGGTGAAGAATTGAAAAAAACAGCAACAATTCTTTCAAATTTAGCACAAAATCTAGGTATATATATATGCTCAACTCTACAATTAGCAGAAAGTGATACTTTACCAGTAAATTTAACCGTAAATGATTTGGCAGTAAGTAGAACTGTAAAAGAGGTACTAGATACTCTATGTTTAATTAAGCAAATAAATAGAGACAATTTAGATAATTATGAATATTCTTTACAAGAAGTAGACACTAAATTTTATGATTTAAAAAAATATGAAGATCCAGATGTTAGATATTATGCTTGTGTAGTAGATAAAAATAGAGCAGGTGCAAAACCAACTTTACTATTTAGACTTAACTTAGCATATAATATATGGGAAGAATTGGGATATTTACGTTTAAAACAAAAAAACAAGTAATTATTCTAAGAAGGGAAATTATTTAGATGAATAGTGAAAATGGAGAAAAGAAAGAAAACGTTATATATTTTTCAAACAGTAATAGAGGAAATAATATTAGACTAGAAGGAAATAGACTAATTATTAGCAGAAGTGACACAGATTATGAGTTCCGAGCAATAAAGACTTTAAGAAAACTTAAAGAATATATATTAACACAAGATAGAATCATAATTATAGGAGAATTCTTCTATATAGATTATGACTATATGATTACAGATTTGGATGAAAAAAAAGCACATATAAAAAATTACAAGCTTATAATAGACAAACCAATAGAAAATGAGGAAAAATTAATTAATTTTTTAGAAAACTTCAAAGAAAAATCAAAGACAATACCCGAAACACCAAAAGAAGTTATTAGAAATGGAAAAATAAAATTTTTAATTCCATATATAGCAATTTTTTCAATACCCGTAATAATAACGATTATTTTTAGCATAATAAAAATATTTCTTTAAGTATCAAAAATAATATTTAAAGTACCAAATAATTATATTGTAAAAAAGACAAAGTAAAATATATCATAAATAAAACTCCTTTCATAATATAATAGTGAAAGGAGTTTTATTTATGGATTATGAATTAATGATGAATGGAAATGTGAAAATAGGACAAAAAGCACCAAACTTTCAAGCAATGACGACGTTTGGAGAAATAGGATTAGAAGATTATAAAGGGAAATGGTTGGTACTATTTTCTCACCCAGGAGATTTTACACCAGTATGTACAACAGAAATGATAGCATTCACAAGAGCATATACATATTTTAAACAATTAAATACCGAATTGTTAGGACTAAGTGTTGATAGTAATCCATCACATCTAGCATGGGTTTTTGACATTTATTGCAAAACAGGAATAAAAGTATCATTTCCAATTATAGCAGACAGAAATGGTGAAATAGCAAGAAAATATGGAATGATATCAAATGATATAAGTAACACAGAAACAGTAAGAAATGTATTTATTATTGATGATAAAGGAATAGTAAGAACCATTCTTATATATCCGATGAATGTAGGACGTTTTATACCAGAAATAATTAGAATTATTCAAGCTTTGCAAATGGCTGATTGTATGAATGGTGCAACTGCTGCAAATTGGATGCCAAACCAACCAATAATTCAAGCAATACCAAAAACATTTAATCAATTAGAAGAAAGAAATGAGCAAATTAAAGAAGAAAATAATGGAATCAGTTGGTATTTAAGCTTTAAAGAACCAAAAGGAGAATGCAAAAAAACAAATTAACGAAACAAATTGTTAAAAATGAATACAATTCAAAAAAATTCACATACTAATATTATACTAAAATTAAAAAAATTTATTCACTTAATGGAGGTATGTAATGGAAGGAAATCAAAAGATACATTGTACGGTTGAAACATGCAAATATAATGAAAAAAACCAAAATCTATGTAAATTACAAGCAATACAGGTAGAACCAACTAATAATTGCAATACAAAAAAAGCGGATGAATCAATGTGTTCAAGTTATATTTATGAGAAGAGATAAATTTTCTTCTCATTTTTCTTGACAGATGATAAAAATAGAAATAAAATTACACTAGAAAATATACAAGAAAAGTATTTCTTGAAAAGAAAGGATTGATAATATGTTAGTAACAACAAAAGAAATGTTTGAAAAATCTATGAAAGAAGGTTTTGCAATAGGAGCATTTAATGTAAATAATATGGAAATTATACAAGCAATAGTAGATGCGGCAGCACAGTGCAAATCACCTGTAATTTTACAAGCATCATCAAGTGCAATAAAATATGCAAGGATAGGCTACTTAATGAAAATGGTAGAAGCAGCAGTAGCAGAACATCCAGAAGTTCCAATAGCAATTCATCTAGATCATGGACCAGATTTTGAAACTGCTAAAATGTGTATAGATGCAGGATTTACATCAGTTATGATAGATGGCTCAAAATATGATTTTGAAGAAAATGTAGCTTTAACAAAACAAGTAGTAGATTATGCTCATTCAAAAGGAGTTGTGGTAGAAGCAGAATTAGGTAAGTTAGCAGGAATAGAAGATGATGTAAATGTTGAGGCAAAAGATGCAATGTATACAGATCCGGATCAAGCAGCAGAATTTGTAAAAAGAACAGGTTGTGATTCATTAGCAATTGCAATCGGAACAAGTCACGGAGCATATAAATTTAAAGGAGAAGCAAAATTAAGATTTGATATATTAAAAGAAATTAAAGAAAAAATACCAAATACACCAATTGTATTACATGGTGCATCAACAGTAATACCAGAACTAGTAGAGATGTGTAATAAATATGGTGGTGATATACCAGGAGCAAAAGGGGTACCAGATGAAATTTTACATGAAGCAAGTATTTCCGGAGTATCAAAAATTAATGTAGATACAGATTTACGTTTAGCAATGACAGCGGCAATCAGAAAAGAATTTAGCGAAGAACCAAATGTATTTGATCCAAGAAAATATCTAAAACCGGCAAGAGAATTAATAAAAGAAACAGTTGCACATAAAATGAAAGATGTTTTCGGATCTAGCAATAAAATATAGAAATAAGGGATTAGGAAGACATTCCTAAAATCCCTTATTTTTTTCTTTCATAGCCTGATTAATTCTTCTCTCAGCATCCTTTTTTGCTATATCCTGTCTTTTATCATATAATTTTTTACCTTTACCAATTCCTAATTCTAATTTAACAAAACTACCTTTAAAATATAAAGAAATAGGAATTAAACTGTAACCTTTTTGCTTTGTTAAGCCGATTAGTTTATTAATTTCTTTTCTATTTAACAAAAGTTTTCTATTTCTCAAAGGATCTTTATTAAATATATTACCCTGTTCATAAGGACTTATATGCATGCCAACAATAAAAATTTCTCCATTTTTTATAATGGCATAACAATCTTTCATATTAACTTTTCCGCTTCTAATAGATTTAATTTCAGTACCTGATAAAACGATGCCAGTTTCTAATTTATCTTCTATTGTATAATTATGATATGCAGTTGAATTTTTAGCTATTAGTTTTGTATTCATGATGATATAACCTCACTATTTAAATTTTTCTAAATTATATCATAAAATATAGGAATATAAAAGTAAATATAAAAAAGAAATGAAATCTATTAAATAAAATTCATTTCTTTTTATAATAAAACATAAATTATTGGTTTAATCTTTGTCATCATAATTAGAAGAACGCATTTGCATTGAATAGTACCATACTAATGCAACTATTGCAATTGCAGCTAAACCAATGATAAGCCAAGTCCAAGTAGTAGCATTCATTCCCATTAATGTAGAACCTTCAGCATTAGTTCTTGTAGCAGTATAATTTCCATTTGTAGTAGTTCTAGTCTCATTATTAGTGTCTTTTACAGTATTATCATTATCGCCATTAGTTTTAATATTATTCATTACATCATTCGCCTTATTTTCTACTGAATTAGTAGCATCTTTTGTTGCATTTGAAACATCATTTGCTACATTTTTAACTGCATTCTCGGCACCACCTACAACATTTCTAACACCTTCTGCAGCATCATTTAGCATGTCATTTGCAAAACAAACAGAGAAAGAAAAAATAGCTGCTATAAAAATACTTAAAATAATAGCTAATTTCTTGTTCATAATAAAATCCTCCTATAAAAATTGATATAACATATTTAATGAAATACTAATATTAGTATGAAAAAATAAGAAAAAAATATACATGACAAAAATTACTAGAAAAAAATATTGTGCAATTTCGTATATTGCACAATATAAATATTAAAATTTAAAAATTTATTTTTTTAATCTAATTAAAATAGCAATTGCAAGTAAAACAAGTAAAACGCCAATAACTATTATAAATATATTAAGAATATCAGATAAAGTTAAATCTGATGAAGATGCAGAGTTTGTACTAGTAACATTTACAGAACTATTTGATACTGTATTTGATGTAGAACTTGTATTAGAAGTAGAAGTATTATTAGTACTATTACTTGTTGAATTACTAGTATTTGTATTAGAAGTATTTGTATTATTATATAAATCATTTGAATCTGTATTAGTATCATCATCTGAAATAGAATTATCTGCTGTTAAATCAGAAGATGTATCTTCATTATCGACTAAATTCAAATCAACTGCATAGCAAAAATTAAAAGTAAATATAAATAAAAATAATCCAATTAAAATTATAACTTTTTTAACATTTGACATATTTATTACCTCCATCATTTGTTATAAACATATTAAATACTTATATAATAATATCAAAACAATAAAAAAAAGTCTAGTAAATATTAAAAAATTATTAAAAAAGTGACAAACATGAAAAAAAGTGGTAAAATATTAAAAAATTAAATTGAAAATAAAAAGGAAAAGATATGGGTGCAATTATGATAAGAAAAACAACAAAAGATAAAATAATAGACTACATTTCATATTTTTTTATATATTCATGTCTAGGATGGATTATAGAAACAATTTATGCTTTTATTATACATGGCCATTTTGTAAATAGAGGTTTCTTATTTGGACCTCTTTGCCCAATTTATGGATTTGGAGCAGTTATACTATTATTGGTAACCAAGAAAATGTATGGAAAACCATTACAAAAATTTTTAATAGCAACAATTTTATTTACATTATTTGAATATAGTGTTTCACTTTTATTAGAAGTAATATTTGGATTAAGATGGTGGGATTATTCAAATGACTTTTTAAATATTCAAGGAAGAGTAAGTTTAATGTATACAATCTTTTGGGGATTAATTGGATTAATAATGTTAGAAAAAATTCATCCATTGATAGAAAATCTAATACAAAAAATAGAAGTAAGAATAAACAGAAATAATAAAACAGTAATAGTATATGTATTAATTGGAATTTTAATACTAGATTTTATATTATCTAGTTTAAAATATTTAAATATTTTTTAATGAAGAAAGGGGAATATATATGAATGACATAGTATCATATTTATTTAAAACAAATGCAATTCGTTTTTGCGAAGAAAACAAACCTTTTTGGTATACATCAGGGAAAATAGGACCATATTTCATTAATACTCATTTTATATACGGAAACGAGGAAGATGCAATAAATTTATTAAGCTATATAGATGAGGCACTATCAAACCATGAAACTTTACCTAAAAAGGTGTTTGAAAAAGTATATAAACAATATCAAGAAAATGCAATTTATAAAAATGTAATTGATATTATGAAAAAATATATAGAAGACAATGTAGATGTAAATTCTATTGATTACATATCAGGAGGAGAAAGAAGAGATTGGTTCTTTTCAAATATACTAGCATATTTATTAAAAAAACCACATATTTCTATATATAAAGATTTATCAATAGTAATAAGTGACAGCAATTTTGAAAATACAAAAAAAATAGAGAATATTCAAGGTAAACAAGTATTGCATATAGCTGATTTAATCACAGTAGCTTCAAGTTATTTAAGAGCATGGATTCCAGCAATAGAAAAAAATGGAGGAAAGATGAAAGTATCTTGCTGCGTAGTTGATCGAATGCAGGGAGGGAAAAAAGCAATAGAAGAAAAAGGAGTAAAATCACTATCATTAGTTCAAGTAAATAAAGAATTATTTAAAAAAGCACTTGAAATGAATATTATAAATAAAGAACAAGAAAAAATGTTAGAAAACTTTTTTGAAAATCCAGATGAAACAATGAGAAATTTCTTAATACAACATCCAGAATTTATAGAAAATTCATTAAATTCTGATGAAAAAACTAAAAAAAGAGCAAAACTTTTATTAGAACAAAATTTATATAATTTAAAATAAATTTCATATAGAATAAAAATAGTTTTATAAAAATATATTTTTATTGGTTATATTTCGACAAGAATTTTAAAAGCCATTTTATATAATTCTTCTAAACTTTTTAAAGTTTTTCATTTGCTGTATAAAAAAGGAGGATGATACAAGATGGTTTTTTCACGATACCTCTACTCAAAGGTAGTAGGGACAAGGACAAAATTTGTTTCTCTAATATTAGGAGAAGAAGAAGTAACATTTTTAAAAGATTATGGCATTGAATACCATAAAGAAAAAGAAAGATACATTGTCAATTGTGATGAATTAAAATCACTTTTTTGCCACTGTTAACTAACATTATTACAGCAAGTGAAAAGTTTTGCTAGTTTTAATAAAGAGCAATAAAAAATGCTAGGTATAAAACCTAGCATTTTTTAAAGTAAATTTTCTAATTCTTTTATTTTATCACGTAGCTCAGCAGCTTTTTCGAATTCCATATTGCTTGCATATTTAAGCATTTCATCTGTTAACTTAGAAATAGTTTCTTTTATATCATCAGATTTTTCTAACTTATATTCTACTTCAATATCTTCCACATTAGTTACCTTTATAGTATCTCGAACGGATTTATTAATTGTCTTAGGTGTAATATTATGTTTCTTGTTATAATCTTGTTGTATTTTTCTTCTACGATTAGTCTCAGAAATAGCTTTTTCCATACTATCAGTAAGTTCATCAGCATACATAATAACTGTTCCATCAGTATTTCTTGCAGCACGCCCAATAGTTTGAATTAGAGATCTTTCTGAACGTAAAAAACCTTCTTTGTCTGCATCCAGAATAGCTACTAATGAAACTTCCGGTATATCTAAACCTTCTCTTAAAAGATTTATTCCAATTAAAACATCAAACTCACCTAAGCGCAAATTCCTAATTATCTCCATTCTCTCTAATGCTTTTGTTTCAGAATGCATATAAGTAACTTTAATATCTAAACTTTTTAGATATTCAGTTAAATCTTCTGCCATTTTTTTAGTTAATGTAGTAACAAGTACACGTTCATTTTTTTCAACTCTTAATCTAATTTGCTCTAATAAATCATCAATTTGATTAGTAACAGGCTTAACTTCAATTTTAGGATCCAATAATCCAGTGGGTCTAATAATTTGTTCAACTACATTGTCTTTACTATGTTCTTTTTCATAGTCAGCAGGAGTAGCACTGACAAAAACAACTTGATTCAATCTTTGTTCGAACTCATCAAATTTTAATGGTCTGTTGTCATATGCAGAAGGTAAACGAAATCCATAATCTATTAGAGATTTTTTCCTTGCATGATCACCATTATACATTGCTCTTACTTGTGGTATAGTTGCATGAGATTCATCAATAAATAAAAGAAAATCATCTGGAAAATAATCAAACAAAGTATATGGAGGACTTCCTTCTGGTCTTCCACTAATATGTCTTGAATAGTTTTCAATTCCAGAACAAAAGCCAGTTTCTTTCATCATTTCCATATCAAAATTAGTTCTTTCCTCAATTCTTTGAGCTTCTATTAATTTATTTTGAGATTTAAAATATTTAACTCTTTCCTTCATTTCTTCTTCAATTGTAACTAATGCTCTTTCCATTTTTGCTTTTGTTGTAACATAATGAGAAGCAGGGGAGATAAGTATATGCTTTCTAGAACCAATAGGCTTTCCTGTTAAAGGATTAATTTCAGTTATTTTTTCAATCTCATCACCCCAGAATTCTACTCTTACAGCAGATTCGGATTGATCAGATGGATATATTTCTACAATATCACCTTTTGCCCTAAAAGTACCTCTTTTAAAATCAATTTCATTTCTTGTATATTGCATCGTAATTAATTTTTTTAATATTAAATTTCTTGATTTATTCATACCAGGTCGAAGTGAAAGCATCATCTCTTGATAATCAACAGGATCACCTAAACCATAAATACAAGAAACAGATGCTACAATGATTACATCTTTTGTTTCAAATAAAGATAATGTAGCAGAATGTCTTAATTTATCAATTTCATCATTTACAGAAGAGTCTTTTTCAATATATGTATCAGAAGATGGAATATAGCTTTCAGGTTGGTAATAATCATAATATGATACAAAATATTCTACATTATTTTCTGGAAAAAATTCTTTGAATTCTGAGTATAGTTGCCCTGCAAGTGTTTTATTATGAGCTAAAACTAACGTTGGCTTTTGAACTTTTTGAATAACATTTGCCATTGTAAATGTTTTACCTGAACCAGTAACACCTAGTAGTGTTTGGAATTTTTTCCCTTCTTTAATTCCATTACTTAAATATTCAATTGCTTTTGGTTGGTCACCTGTTGGTTTATATTCTGAATGTAATTTAAACATATTTATCCTCCTTAATTGTCCAACAAATTCGAGTTAATATCTCTATAATATCTTTTTTCTTTAAGATTTAATTATTAGTTTACTTTCTTATAGTATATCATAAAAATAGAAAAAGTATATAAACTTAAATATAATTATATAAATTTATACATATTTTTAATTCAATACTATAATTATCAAAATGCATCCTTCTAATAACTAATTTTAATATAAATAAATTTATAATTTTCCTTTTAATTACATATATATTTATGATAAAATTCTAAATATAAATATAAAATGGGAGGGATAGTTAATGATAAAAGCAATCGTATATAAAAGCAAAACAGGACATACCGAAAAATATGCCAAAATGATAGGTGAAAAATTAAATATACCATACTATACGTTAAAGGAAGCAAAGATAAAGTTAAGGAAAAATGACGAAATAATATATTTAGGATGGGTATGTGCTACAAAAATTGTAGGTTTAAAAAAATCATTAAAAAACTATAAAGTCAATTGCTGCGGAGCAATTGGAGCATATCCAAAAACAAATGAAAATATACAAGACCTAGAAAAATCAAATAACATAAAAATACCTATATTTTACATGCAAGGAGGAATTGATTATAATAAATTAAATAAAGTATATAAAAAACTATTACAAGCAATTGGAAAAGCAATACAAAGCAGTGCTGATAATACAGATAAAGAAATAGTAGAAATGTTCGAAAAAGGTAAAAGCTTTGTATGCAAAGAAAATATAAAAGAAATAATAAATTATATAAATAATAATTAAATTATAATAAAGGAATAATACAAAAATATATTATTCCTTTTAAAATAATTAAAATTATTTAATATTTTCATTCATTAACCTTGAAAAAATATCTACATGAGTTCTTTCATCTAAAACAATTCGATTTAACAATCTTTGAATAGTAATATTTCTTGTTCCTATGATTGCTCTTTTATATCCTTTTATTGATTCTCTTTCTAAATATATATTATATTGCATAGTCTCTTTAATATTTCCAGTATCATATTTTATATAGTCAGTATTCCAAGGTTTTAAATTACTATCTATATAATATGAAGGCAAACCAAGTTCTTTAATAAGATTACCAATCATATTTAAATGTTTCATTTCAACAATACAAATAGATAACATAATTTTACTTACATCATTTTGGTTATCTATATTAATATGTTCATATATATACTGTAAAATAGTAGATAGTTCTCCCATATTACCAGAAAAATCTTCATACAATTTTTGAGCATATACCGGATTTTTTACAATATTTTGTAACTTCGGATATGAAATTTTATTAACATTATCCAAAATTTTTTGAGCTTCTTCATAAGTCATTTCAAATCACTCCTAATAATTTATTAATATATAATTATTAAGAGCAATGAATTAATATTACTTTAATTTAATTTTACCTTCTTTTATAAACCAATCAATAGTATCTTTTATAGTATCTTTTATATCTCTTACATGATAACCTAACTCAGTTTCAGCTTTCTTATTAGAAAAATTACTATTTGTTCCAATAGTATAAACAGCATAAGAGGTAAATAACGGCTTTTCATTTCTAATTTTATAGTAAATTTCAGACAAAAATCCTGTTGCATAAGCAAACCATCTTGCAATTTTAAACCTAGGTGCTTTTACTCCTGTCAATTCTTCAACATAATGCATTAAATCTTTTATACTAACATATTTACCAGCTAAAATATAACATTCACCATTTTTTCCTTTTTCTGCTGCACCTATAATTCCATCTGCAACATCTCTTACATCAACAAAATTATATCCACCATTTAAATATGCTCCAATTTTTTTATTAGCACAATCAATTATTAACTGACCTAAATTAGAAGGAATGTATTCATAAGGGCCAATAACACCAGAAGGATGAGTAATAATAATTTCCAAATCATCTCCAAGTTGATTAAGTATATATTTTGTCGCTTCTGCCTTAGTTTTAGCATAAGTACCTTTTACAAGGTTTTCTGAAAAATTTTTAGTTTCTGTTATAATATCACCTTTTTTCTTTTCGGGAATAGCATGAACAGAACTCGTATATACAAGCCTTTTAACATGACATTCTTTACAAGCTTGTACAACATTTCTACTTCCTTTAACATTAACATCATACATTAACTTTTTATTAGCATTGCCAATATCAATTAATCCTGCCAAATGGAAAACAATATCTGAACCATTAAAAGCATTTCTTAAACTTTCAATATCTCTCACATCTCCATAACAAAATTCAATATTAAAATCTTTTAAATAATCAGCTTTTTCAGAATTTCTAATAAAAGCTTTAACTTCATAGTCACTTTCTACTAATTTACGAACCAAAACATTCCCAATATGCCCAGTTGCACCAGTTACAACACATTTCATAAAAAAATCCTCCTAAATAAATTTATTATATTATATCAAAAAAACGAAAAAGTGAATAGGAAAATAAATTTAAAATTTATTAAAAAAGATTGAAAAAGAAAATAAATAATGATAATATAATAAAAATTATAAGAAAGGAATAAAAATATATGAAAATTTTATTAAAAGGTGGAACAATAATAGACTACAAAACAAAAACATTTGAAAAAAAAAGACATATTGATTGAAAATGAAAAAATTAAAAAGATTGACAAAAAAATGTCTGAAAATGCAGACAAAGTAATTGATTGCTCAAAATTATATATTATACCTGGAATGATTGATATACATTGTCATTTAAGAGAACCTGGATTTGAACATAAAGAAACAATCGAAACAGGTAGTAGAAGCGCTGTTGCAGGAGGTTTTACTACGATTTGTCCAATGCCAAATACAAAACCAACACCAGATAGCGCTATTATTTTGCAAAAAATAATTGAAGAAGCTAAAAGAGTAAACCTATGTAACATATTACCATATGCATCTGTTTCAAAAGGAGAAAAAGGAGAAGAAATTGTAGATTTTGAAGAATTAAGAAATGCTGGAGCTGTTGCTTTTTCAGATGATGGAATGCCAGTTGTAAACAGCAAAATGATGAGGGAAGCAATGATAAAAGCAGATAAACTTGGAACATTTGTTGCTTCACATTGTGAGGAAAAATCTGTTTCATCAGGTGCAATAAATGCAGGAAAAGTAGCAAAAAAATTAGGTGTTGAAGGTGTATTACCAGAAGCAGAAGAAATAATGGCAGCAAGAGAAATAGTAATTGCAGAAACGAATAATGTAAGAGGGCATATATGTCATATAAGCACAAAAACAAGTAAAGACATGATAAGAGATGCTAAAAGAAGAGGAGTAAAAATAACATGTGAAACATGTCCACACTATTTTACTTTCACAGTAGATGAAGTATTAAAATCAGGAACAAATGCAAAAATGAATCCACCTCTAAGAGAAGAAAAAGACAGACAAACAATAATCGAAGGATTAAAAGAAGGAACGATAGATTGCATAATAACAGACCATGCACCACACTCAGAAGATGAAAAAGATGTAGAACTTTCAAAAGCACCAAATGGAATAATAGGATTTGAAACAGCATTACCAGCAGAAATAATGAACTTAGTAGATACAGGACATATTGATTATCTAAATTTAGTAAGACTTACATCATATACGCCATCAAAGCTATTACATATAGACAATGAAAGGGGAACAATTGAAGTAGGCAAAAAAGCAGATATCACTATATTTGATCCAAATGAAGAATATATCTATACAAAAGAAATGATAGTATCAAAATCAAAAAATAGTCCTTTTATTGGAAAAAAATTAAAAGGAAAAGTAAAATATACAATAGTAAATGGAAAAATAGTATATCAAGACAAATAGGAGGAAAAAATGAAAGTATTATTTATTGAATATCCGAAATGTTCAACTTGTCAAAAAGCAAAAAAGTGGTTAAAAGAAAATAACATTAAATATGAAGATAGACACATAATTGAAAATAATCCAACAAAAGAAGAATTGAAAAAATGGATAAAACAAAGTGGATATGATATAAGAAAATTTTTTAATACAAGTGGAATGAAATACAAAGAATTAAATTTAAAAGACAAATTACCAAATATGACAGATGAAGAAAAAATAGATATTTTATCAACAGATGGAATGTTAGTAAAAAGACCATTAATAATATCTGACAATTTAATATTAATAGGTTTTAAAGAAAAAGAATGGGAAAAATTAAAGTAAAGGAGAAAAATATGAAAGCAATAGACAAACTAATAAACAGAATTAAGGAATTAAATAATCCAACAGTAATAGGATTAGATCCAAGATATAATCTATTACCTAAATGTGTATTAGAAAAATATCCAAATACATTAGAAGGAATATCAAATGCCATTATAGAATATAACAAAGCCTTAATAGATGAAACATATGATATAATTCCAGCAATAAAACCACAAATCGCATTTTATGAAATGTTTGGAATAGATGGAATGAGAGCCTTTGAAGAAACATGTAAATATGCAAAAGAAAAAGGAATGCTAGTAATTGCAGATATCAAAAGAAGTGATATTGGAACTACTGCACAAGCATATTCAAATGCATATTTAGGAAAAACAAAAATAGGGGACAAAGAAGTAAGTATTTTTGATGTAGATTTTGTAACAGTAAATCCATATATGGGAATTGATAGCATTAAACCATTCATAGATGATTGTAAAAAATACGATAAAGGATTATTTATACTAGTAAAAACATCAAATCCATCATCAGGGGAACTACAAGATATCAAACTAGAAAATGGTGAAGAAGTATATATTAAAGTCACAAAATTAGTAAAAGAATGGGGAAACGACTTAATAGGAGAAAATGGATATAGTAGTATAGCCGCTGTTGTAGGAGCAACATATCCAAAACAATTAGAAAAAATAAGAAAATTAGCACCAAGTACATATTTCCTAATCCCAGGATATGGTGCACAAGGAGGAAAGGCAGAAGATATCGCATTTGGTTTTGACAAAAAACGGTTTAGGTGGGATTGTAAACGCTTCAAGAAGTTTAATGTGTGCATATAAATCAGATAGGTGGAAAGAGCAATTTGAAGAAAGAGATTATGCAAAAGCTACAAGGAAAGAAGCTTTAAGAATGAAAGAAGAATTAAATAATGCTATAAACAAGGAGGTAAGATAATGCCAAAGCAAATATTTGCAAAATTAATAAAAAAGGAAGAAGTTATAAAAGATATCTATAAATTTAGTGTAAAAGCACCTGAAATAGTAGAACTTTCAAAACCAGGGAATTTTATAGAAATAAGAGTGTCAGAAGGAATAGATCCATTTTTAAGAAGACCAATTAGCATATATAATTTAGATAAAGAAAATGGAATTTTAGAATTTATATTTCAAGTAAAAGGGAAAGGAACTGAAATATTAGCCCAAAAAGAAGAAGGAAATGATATTGATATAATAGGACCACTAGGACATGGTACTTTTAAATATGAAAAATATAATAATATAGCAATAATTGGTGGCGGAATAGGAATATTTCCTTTATATGAATTATCAAAAGAGGCTAAACTAAACAATGTTAAAGTAAGTTGTTATTTAGGTTTTAGAAATAAAGAACTTGTGATGTTAGAAGATGATTTTAAAAAAGTAGTAGACAGTCTAATTATAACAACAGATGATGGAACATATAAAAATAAAGGATTTGCAATAGATTATTTAAAACAAGATATGGAAAAGTCTAAATATGACTGTATATATGCTTGTGGTCCACTACCTATGTTAAAAGCAATACAAAAATATGCAAATGAAAATAATATAGATTGTCAGATATCACTAGAAGAAAAAATGGCATGTGGATTAGGAGTATGTCTAGGATGTGCAGTAAAAACGGCTAAAAGTCCAAAAGAAGCTCCTGAATATTGGCATGTATGCAAAGGTGGGCCGGTATTTAATAGCAAAGATGTAGAAATATAAACTAAAATAAAAGGAGAATAGTTAATATGGCACATGTTGCAGTTCATGAAATAATTGCTAACAGATATATTCAAAAGCACCCGGGTGAAATAAAAGATACAAATGAGTTTATAAAAGGCTCAATAGCACCTGATTTAAATGAGCAATTAACAGAAAGAAGAAAGGTTAAAGATGATTCACATTATGGAAAATGGTCAAACGGAAATGTTGAAACAAAAATTGATGAATTTCTAGAAGATAAACAAGTTAAAATGAAGCAAGACTACTGGAAAGGATATTTCTTACATTTATTAACAGACCATTATTTCTATAACAAACAATTTAATAAAGAATTTAAAGAAATCAAGAAAAATAAAGGAAACCTTAGAGAAGATTACGATTACATTTTTGAAAAAATCCTTAAAAAATACAAAATTACTTTAAGCAACTATACTAATAAATATGTAAATATAAAGGATGGAAATCCAAAATACTTAAAACTAGATAAAATACTAGATTTTATTGAAAAAATGTCAAACATAGATATAAAAAATAAAATAGAAATAATAAAACAAAAAGGAATGGAGGGAATAAAGTAGATGAATACAGAAGTAAATTTAGCAGGAATAAAAATGAAAAATCCGGTTACGGTTGCATCTGGTACATTTGGATATGGAAGAGAATTTAGTGAGTTTTTTGATTTAAGTAAATTAGGAGGAATTATTACAAAGGGAACATCACTAAAACCAAGAAGCGGAAATAAACCTACAAGAGTATGTGAAACTGCAAGTGGAATGTTAAACAGTATTGGACTTCAAAATCCAGGAGTTGAATATTTTGCAGAAAATGATTTACCGTTTTTAAGAAAATTTGATACAGCAATAATAGTAAATGCTTGTGGAAGTTCAGTAGAAGAATATGTAGAACTATGTAAAATCTTAAATACATTAGATATTGATGGAGTAGAGCTTAATTTATCTTGCCCAAATGTAAAGGCTGGGTGTATGGCTTTTGGAAATACTTATGAAGGAGTAAAACACGTAACAAGTGAAGTAAGAAAAGTTTTAGATAAACCATTAATTGTAAAATTAACACCAAACGTAACAGATATAGCTTCAATTGCAAAAGGAGTAGAAGATGCAGGAGCTGATGCAGTTTCATTAATAAATACTTTATTAGGAATGAAAATAGATATAGATAAAAAAAGACCTGTTTTAGAGAACAATACAGGAGGACTTTCAGGACCTGCTATAAAACCGGTAGCTGTTAGAATGGTATATCAAGTTTCACAAGCAGTAAATATTCCAATACTTGGAATGGGAGGAATTATAAACGGAGAAGATGCAATTGAATTTATGCTTGCAGGAGCAACGGCAATATCAATAGGAGCAGGAAATTTTATAAGTCCATATACAAGTATTAATACTGTTGAAGGAATTGAAGATTATATGAAAAAACATAATATTGAAAACATCATAGATATTATAGGAAAAGTTGAAATGAATTAAAATAATAAATAAAAGGAGAAATACTAAATATGAAGTGCACCCCAAATGTTAGACAAAAAAATTAACATTTGGAGGTGTATTTTTTATGAGTAAATATACTAATGAATTCAAATTAGAAGTTGTAAAATATTGTATTGAAGAACATCATGGTGTTAAAGATGCTGCTAAACATTTTTCAATCCCAGCTTTTTCTACTGTTCAAAAATGGGTAAATAGATATAATGAACACGGAGTAAAAGGCTTGGTAAAAAATTTAAAATCTTCATATAGTGGAGAATTTAAACAGAATGTGGTAGAATATATGCATGAGAACCATCTTTCAGCCACACAAACAGCAATACATTTTAATTTAGGAAGTGTAGATCAAGCAACAAGATGGGAACGAATATATTATGAGGAAGGACCACAAGCTCTTTATGAAGAGCGACGTGGAAGAAAAAGAAAAAATATGAGTTCTAAACCAAGAAAAAAGGAATTATCCGAAGAAACAGAAAAAGATTTAATTGCAGAAGTACAGCAATTAAGAATGGAAAATGAATACTTAAAAAAATTAAATGCCTTAGTTCAGGAAAGGATCAAGCGAGAGAACAAGAAAAAGTAATAGTCGTTACAGAATTAAGGCAAAAATACAAGTTAACGGCTCTATTAAAGTTGGCAGAAATGCCGAGAAGTACATATTACTACTATCTTAAACAATTAATCAAAGAAGATAAGTATAAAAAAATAAAAGAGGAAATAACAGCTATTTATCACGAAAATAAAGGAAGATATGGGTATAGAAGAATCACAATGGAACTTCACAATAGAGGCTATGTAATTAATCATAAAACAGTATTAAAACTTATGAAACAATTAGGTCTACAAAGTATTGTACGAATTAAAAAATATAAATCATACAAAGGTAAAGTTGGTAAAATATGTGATAACATTTTAAACCGTGAATTTACAGCTACTAAACCTAATGAAAAATGGGTTACAGATGTAACAGAATTTTCTCTTTTGGGAACAAAATTGTATTTATCTCCAATTATTGA